>JASHXQ010000254.1 GCA_030043455.1 Nitrososphaerales archaeon
TGCAGCGCTCTAAAGATTACGATCTAATTACAGTAAAGTCGTTTAGGAGGCAGTTGCAAGAATTAGGCGTACACGAAGGAATGACTTTGCTGGTGCATTCCTCACTTTCCTCTCTCGGCTGGGTGTGTGGTGGTTCTCAGGCGGTCGTTCTGGCGCTTGAGCAAGTTCTCGGAGACGGTGGGACGCTCGTAATGCCCACCCATTCCGGTGATTTGTCGGATCCTGCAATGTGGCAACATCCTCCCGTTCCAGAGAAATGGTGGCAGGAGATACGGGACGAAATGCCAGGTTATACTCCAGACCTATCCCCGACGCGGGAAATGGGGGCAATTTCTGAATGTTTCAGAAAGCAGGACGGTGCGCTGCGGAGTACTCATCCGCAGGTATCCTTTGCTGCGAGAGGAAAGAACGCAACCTACATTGCCGGATCCCATACCCTGAACTTTTCGATGGGCGAAGGGTCACCACTTGCTCGGTTATATGAGCTGCATGGGTCAGTTCTCCTTCTGGGTGTGGGTCACGGTAACAATACATCAATTCACCTCGCGGAATACCGTGCAGATTATCCTAACAAGAAAACAGTCCGAATGGGCGCTCCCATTGTTCAGGACGGAAAAAGACAGTGGGTACGGTTCCACGACATTAATTTTGACGACTCGGACTTTGAGATGATCGGAACAGCTTTCGCCAAAAACACGGGCCTGGTTGTCGTCGGGAAAGCAGGCCTGGCCACTGCAAAGCTGATGCCCCAAAGAGATCTGGTAGACTATGCAATCCGATGGATGGAGGGTAACCGGAATTGAATAACTTCCCTTCTCGGAATTTCTTTAACCAATAAATAACATCCCACCGAAATCCACTTTCCGGATAAAATTTTCCGTGAAGACACGCCGGCTGATCATCTCCCTTATCGTACTCGCTATTTTGCTAGGGGGCATCGCCGTTCCGCTTGGGTCTCTGCCTCCATTTGCGATCCTCTTCAACCCTCAGACGGGGATCTGGGCGCCCAGTCCTCCCCAAAGTAACGTGGTTTTAGGGCAACAGCCCGTCACGATTGTTCAAAACGGGTCCACCGCACAGGCCGCTGTCGATGTGGATCCTAACGGCTTCATCAGGATTGCTTCCAACCAGACTTGGGCGATGTACTACGAGCAGGGTTACCAGACTGCCAAGTTCCGGTTGACCCAGCTGGACTTTACCAGACGACTAGCCGAAGGAAACCTTTCGGGAATTGTGGGTTCTTCCGCGCTGAGCAGTGACGAGTATTACCGTGCGCTCCTTATGTACCCTGTCGCTACTGAAATTGTCGATAAGCTTTCCAAATCCAGTCCCACGTATCTCGCGATCAGCGAATTCACTGCAGGCGTGAACGCGTACATAGCGTCACTAACGCCGGCCTCTGTGCCGCTCCTGTTCAAACTTCTGAACTATTTTCCTACTCCGTGGACGATGGAGGATACTTACGTCGTCCAACAATTACTGGCTTGGCAGCTCAGTTCTTCTTACGATCCGCTTTACTTCAATTACGCTCTGGAAAAGATGCCGGAAAGCACAATCGCCGCGCTCTATCCCGCCTATCCAGGGTCTCTGCAATACCCCATCGTTCCCTACTCGTTGAATCCGGGAATTTATTCCGAAACGGGCAATCTCCAGAATCTCTCGTTGTACACGCCTACACTTCCCGGTCTCAACCTCACTGCTGACTCGCTCGCGAGTCTTTCCAGACCCCCGTCCTCCGATAACAGTGAGGCGAATCTGATCCTCTCGGAGCTCTGGTTGCAGGTGAATTCCGTCCGGTCGGCTTTCGAGGAATTCGTAGACAAGGGGAGCAATGACTGGGCAGCGAGCTCCAATCTGACGGGTGGCGGTGCTATCCTTGCAAACGATCCCCACCTTTCCATTACGGTGCCCTCAATCTGGCTCGGTTTCCAGCTCGTAGCTCCGGGTGAGAATGTAGTCGGAGTCAGCTTTCCTGGAGCTCCCGGTGTGGTGCTGGGACATAATCCCTACATCGCGTGGGCCGAGACAGACGCTGGAGTTCAGGTGACTTATTTTTACTACGAGACGTTGAATCCCACTAACAAAAATCAGTATATGCATGACGGACAATGGACTAATTTCAAAATACTGAATGAATCCATTGCTGTCGCGGGTTCGAAACCAGTGGAGGTCTCAGTCGAGAGCGCCGTCAATGGCGTGATGATTCCGGGGTTTAACGATACGATCGCTCTGGACTGGACCGGTCTTTATCCGTCAGATGAACTCACGGCGCTCCTCACGCTGGACGTAGCTCACAATGTAACGGAAGCTCAAAATGCCCTAATGAATTTCAAGGTGGGAATGCAGAACTGGGCAGTGGCTGACAATCAAGGAAACATCGGAATCTTCACTTATGGTGATTATCCCATTATTCAAAGTGGAAACCCACGAGGGGTTCTTCCTGGTAATGGAAGTTACGACTGGGTGGGCTATATTCCAACAGCAGATCAGCCACACCTTTATGATCCAGTAAGGGGTTTCGTATTCTCTGCTAACGAAGTCCAAGTGTCCCCGAATTATCCATATTATATTGGATGGGATTTTGAGTCTGGTTACCGCGCGGCAGAGATTTTTTCTGTTTTGAATTCTACTTCCAAGCCAGATGTCAACTCCATGGAGCAGTTGCAGCTTTCCGATCATGATTATTCTACAAACCTCTTCCTCGGGCCGTTGCTCCGGGCACTTCAACAGTCTAATTACAGCTCGCTCCCCGAGACGGATAATCTGGCTTCTTGGAACGGCAACATGGACATCAATTCTTCAGCCGCGTCGATCTATTATTTCTGGTTGAATTCCTACCTGAACGATACTTTCGTGCCTTACATGGAAGCCTACAATATCACGTCTGACGAAGGCCTATACAGTACCACGTTCTTCGTTGCTACCAACGCCATCAACACAGGGCCACTGATCGAAGACCTAGCCAACTGGACATTGAATTACCCCACCATTCAATGGTTTAACAATCCGGCTAACGGACAGAAGAGGAATGCCACCAGCCTGATGGTTCAGGCTTTCGGCGAGGCCCTCCAGGAGCTCGCCACGCTGAAAGGAAATTACTCTCAAAGCAACTGGGCTTGGGGCACTATCCACAGCCGCTACGATCCCAATCTTTTCGGGCTGCTCCCTCTCGACGGCCCCACCCTCCCGGCGGCGGGTGACGACAACACTCCCAACGCTGCCTACGGTGTAAACTCGACAGAAGGTCCCAGCTGGAGGCAGGTTACAGACATGAGCCAACCCCTTACTTCGTCCTTCGGAATTTATCCGGGTGGGCTGAGCGAGAACTATCTCTCGCCCTATTATTCCAATACCGTGCAGGACTGGAACAATGGGGTATACTATACCTTGATACCAAATGGACTCCCCAGCGAATTCTACTATCTGTATCAGGGAGGCAGTTCCACACCTTGATGCGGATCACCTCGGATCTCTACTTCCTCTTGCTGGTCAACCTTCTTGCGTGTTTTGTCCTTTCTTATTCGGGATACTGGTATCTCGTCTTCATTCCCTCGGGAATTCTGGGCTTTTTGCAGAGGAGCCGCTGGGTCAACATTGCGTACTTTGGCGGGTCGAGCGCGATTGCCACAATACTTCCCATTTTCTTAACGGACGTTTCCAACCGCTTGGATTCTGGATCTATCTTGGGAGCCGTCATCGGGCTTCCCGGCGGAGCTGGAGGGCCATTGCTGATCACCTTCCTGATCGCTTTCTTCACCTCTGGACTCGCGGCCGTCGCCACGTCTTCCTACCGAGATATCCCCTAGCGGAAAACTTCCTTTTTGAGATACCAGAGGATCTCCGGGGTTCCCCGGTACATCTGATCGTTGATGAAGAAAGTGGGGGCCCCAAAGTCTCCCCTTGAAGGCTTGATCTATATCGTCCTTGAGTTGTGCTTTGATCCCTTTCGACAAATTCTCCCAAGGCTTCAGGATCCAGTCCTATTGCCCTAAATTATTCCTTGAGCACAGCAGCATTGGAAACGTCCAGATCTGTCCTCACACACGCTTGGAGCAGCTCATGCAAATGCCTGGTGCCCGTCCCAGACTCTTTGGCAAAGTAATAACTCAGCGACATGGGTAATTTTGTCCTAAGAATTCAGATCTCTTAACTTCCTTCAAACGAATTCAATATACGCAAGGCCATTTCTGAATATGTTCCATGCCAGAGTCCGAGGTTCCCCAATTCGGGAGCGACGCTTGGTTTCGCGACCCCTCGCCGTGGTACAATCTGATGCTTAGGTCGGCTCCGATCTTTTTCGAGAAAGGCAGCGGGACTTGGAATGTCTTCCGTTATGACGATGTCGAAAGAGTGCTAACACAGTTCAGCATCTTTTCTTCGGCGTTCGGGGGCTACGACGGCCGTGAATCTAGAGAGAGTGACCCTGAGGAATCAACCATCATGGGGAGCATGCTTATGACGGATCCACCTTTTCATACAAAACTCCGGAATATCGTCTCGAAGGCATTCACGCCAACCTCGATCGGTCTGATGGAGCCCAGGATAAGGGAAATAGCTTTGGATCTTCTGAAAGAGGCTGATGCCTCACGTTTGGATTTCGCCTCCGACTTTGCCGAGCCCTTGCCCGTTACCGTGATAGCCGAGATGCTCGGCATTCCGATTGAAGATCGGAAGAAATTCAAGAAGTGGTCCGACAACGAAGTCGGCTCTTCTGAGGAGACTCCACAAAACAGAAGGCGCACTCACATGGAACTTGCTCGATATTTCTCCAAAATCATCGACGAGCGGAAGAAAAATCCGAAGTCGGATCTGATATCGTCTATAGTCACATCGGAAGTAGACGGGACACAGCTGAATGAGGCGGAAGCGGTCAGCTTCTGCATCTTACTTTTGATCGCCGGTAATGAAACTACGACCAATCTTCTCTCGAACGCGATCCGCCTTTTCGCTCGTCACCACACTCTTGCTGAACTAAACAAAGATCCCCAGCTGGTCCCAAGTGCTGTGGAGGAAGTATTGCGCTACAGCTCTCCTGTCCGAGGAATGTTCAGGGTTGCCGTAAAAGATACCGAACTTTCCGGACAGTTGATCAAATCTGGTCACTCCCTGATGGCGTGGATCGGTTCCGCGAACAGAGATGGACAAAAATTCAGTGAGCCGCAGAAATTTGACATCCACAGAAAGCCAAATCCTCACATCGCGTTCGGTCATGGTATCCATATGTGTCTAGGGGCTCCGCTGGCCCGGTTGGAATCGCGCGTCGCGATCGAACTCTTGTCACAAGAATATCGAAATGTCCAGCTTCGGACAAGAGAGGAAGATCTGGTTCCCCTCCGGAATGTAGCTATAGGGGGAGTGCGCCACTTGCCAGTCCGGTTTGCGTCGTGATCGACTCAGCTTTCTTTTGGACTTTTTGGAGCGGAGGTTCGGTTCTAGTGATGACTTTGCTAAACTCTAACATGGAGTACCCAAGCTCGCCACAGACTTGTTGAAAAACCTCAAAATGAAATTCCAAGTAAGGATGAACTGAGTACACAACCCCGTATCTTTGACCAGCGCTGAGTACTAGATTATTTTTCTGGAGAACTGACATGTGATGTTGCACTGATCTGTAATCGACATCGATCAATTTCGCAAGTTGATTCAGATTGCTGGGTCGTAGTTTAATGGCATTCAATATCTTCGCCCGGTTTTCGCCGCCCCGGCTTCCTCCAAGTAAAAACCATAGTAGCCTTCTAAATTCTTCATTCCCACTGTTGATGCTCAAATTTTCGTAGCGCCCTGCCTAAGGTCTCAGGTGTTACTATTATGATAGTAGCATTACTAAAGGATTTCTCCCAAACCTATTCTTCGTGAGAGTTACTATCAAGATAGTAGGGAAGCATTATTCACTATTTATTTGAGGAATCCTTTTAGCACTCTGTTTGATTTTGTCTGAAACGCGAATTTCCTCAAGCTCTGAAGAACATTTAGTCGAGCTCTCGCAGGCTCGGGATTCTCAAATATGGGATTTTTGCTAAATCACCCTCAGGCCAAGGCACACTCAGCCAGAGATAGCTGGAACCGGGAACTTGCCCATTTTCTTTGTAGAAATCACTAATCTGGAAGAGACAAAGGAGAATATTCGAGTTGAAATTAAAGTCAACGGAACAGATGCCCCATTAAGTTTGGGGCCTACAGCGGTGATT
>JASHXQ010000255.1 GCA_030043455.1 Nitrososphaerales archaeon
CCAGCTTGAACCAAATTTTCAAGATAGTCCGCCACTTTTACATCCAAGGTCAGAAGACCAAGAGCTACTACATTCTAGTCCAGCTCCAGATGATCATGCCGATGATCATTCAAGAAGCGGATGCCCTCGTCAGTGCGATTGATGCATTCAAGGACGCAGAACCGATCGGAGACGGGCTTGGCCCAATGGTGGCCGGCAAATTCATGCTAGGCAAGGAAAAAGTCACAGTGGAGAGGGAGACGGTCTATTCCAATACTGAATTCAAGGGCAGGAAGCTGATAGTGATGAAAGCTGAAGGGCCAATGGGAACAGTAGGCCGGCCGCACATTGGCGTTGAAAAGTTGCTTTCCGATCCTAATTCCAAGGTGGACGCCTTGATCATGGTTGATGCGGCGCTGAAGCTCGAGGGTGAAAACACCGGTGAAATCGCGGAGGGTATCGGTGCCGCGATCGGCGGAATCGGTGTGGAAAAGTTCCGGATTGAAAAAGCGGCTGTGGGGAAGGATATCCCCATGTATGCGGTTGTCGTTAAACAGTCGCTTATTGATGCCATCTCAGTGATGAGGAAGGAAATCGCGGAAGCTTCGGACAAAGCCATCGCGGTGGTCCAGCGGATTATCGAAGAGAAGACAAAGGAAGGCGACACAATTCTGATCATCGGTGTAGGGAATACTCTCGGGGTAGCCCAGTAAGTGGTGAGGATTTAACATGGCACAAATGTTCCCTTCGATAGGCGAAAAGAGGCCGAAGATGCCCGTGTTCACTGTCGAGGAATGCCCTAATGACGCTACGAAGACGAAGAGAGCTTTCAAGATCGGCGACTATGTTTACAAAGAAGGCGGCGAGTGTCCGAAAGATCACGCGAAGATGATGATCACGATGATCTACGCCGAACAGGTCCAGCCTGTCAAGTGAGTACTGTGTGGCCGCCGGCGTTGACAGCAACGCTGTGCTCGGCCTGGGCTACGGGCTGTGCTTTAGCCTCCACGAGTTCTGCATAGCCGTGAAGTAGTTTCATCTTGACGAGCCTTGGAACAATTTCCAAGAGCTTCTTTTTCGGGAACTGGTCCTCGTACCATCTTGCAGCGAAAGGGAGAGTCTTTCGATCGTTCCAGACTGCTTCGAGAAATCTGTTAAGCTCCTGATCCTTAGTATTTTTCCTCGCCACCAGAGCAAAGATATTTTCTGAGCTCCCTTCGACCACTATGCCACTCCCCTCCGAAGTCGTAAAGAAGGGCTCCACGGCGTAATACCGCCCTGCTTTGAAGCTGGCTAGCGAAGGCGCCCAAACATTCGGCACCGATGTGCCAGCGTGAATGACGTACTTGTCCAGCATATGACCGGAAAGATTTGAAATGGGAAGGTAACCTCTCCGCGAGGCATAAGCCTCTACGACCTTCCCCACGTCGCTGGTCCTCGTGCCGTCTTTGATTACCTTGAGAGCCTCATTTAGAGCAGACTTTGTAGCCTCGGCCATGTCCAGAAGTTCATCGTTATAGCACAGAGTTACAGCAGTGTCGGCGATGGAACCCACAATGTGGGCTCCTAGATCCACTTTCAAAATACAGTTGTGTGGGACGATCTTCTGGTCGTCAATCTCCGCTGTGTAGTGCGCAGCCGATTCGTTCGCACAGACGTTCACAGGGAACGCTACCTTTCCACCTTGATTGGAGATTCCTGATTCAACAAAATCACACAATTCCAAGTAGGTTTTGCCCTGCCAGTCTCGAGCCTCGATGTCCTTTTTGACCTGGCGGCAAATTGACCCCGCTTTTACATACTCGTCCATGACGCTGACGTTCGACAAAATCGAGGATCGCAATCAATATTCTTCTCCATTGCATTTAACCCATTTCCCTCATAGCGCACTAGCTTTTTCTAATTTCCAACCACAAGTGATCAGTACGTCGCCATACAAGTACAAATTCATCGCCATGGGTGGCACTTTTGATCATCTGCACTTGGGTCACAAACAGTTACTGAAAAAAGCCTTCGACAAAGGAGAGTCGGTATTTATCGGTCTCACGAGCGATGAGTTTGCCAGGAGAGAGGGAAAAATTATCGATCAGAACTTCGAGGAAAGGAAAAGGATTTTGGAATCCTATCTCCGGACGAATTTTCCCGGTCGACGATACGAAATTTCTGAGTTGAAAGATCGCTTCGGTCCAGCAATTTTTACAGAAAAGATCGATGCGATAGCTGTTAGCGAAGAGACTCTGCCTGCAGTTGAGATCGCAAACAGACGGCGAAGGGATCTTGGCCTTCCCGATCTCAAAGTAGAAATTGTTCCGATGTCTCTCGCGGAGGATGGAAGCAAGATCTCGAGCACGAGAATTCGAGCCGGGACTATCGACCCAGAGGGAAAATTACTGAAAAAGTAAAGGTGGGGTCGGTGGGATTCTCACTAATCTTCTGCGAGAACAGAAGGAGCTCTTGAACCCACGATCTACGGGTATCTCCACCCTTCGAGTGCTCCAATGTAACATCATCCTGTTACGGTCAGAATACCCATAGGTATTATTTTGTTGGGACACTGGAGCCCGTCGCCTTACCTTTCCAGGTCGCGAGCGACAAGCTGGGCTACGACCCCACCTCTTTTTGACTTTGCCGTTCAAGTTGCGTAAAAAAGCTTTCATCGCACGAATCTTGCTTTTGAGAAATCAAGATGAAAAAATCCCGGATCGACAATCGCTGGATGTCTCGGTTCCAATAAAAACTCATAAACGCAATCCCGGTTTTCAGAATTTTATCGCGAATTTTCGCCCGCTGAAATTTTTTCTTATATGAATGTCCAAAGGGTTCGTAATTGAGCGAAGAAATCTCTGAGGCGTGCGGGATCTTCGGAGTAGTTTCTGCGAATCCTGACTTCGATGTGTTTCCCTACTTGTATTGGGGATTGTTATCACTCAATCACCGGGGACAGCAGTCGTACGGGTTTACCACTCTTCGAAAGGGCCGTTTTGTAAAGCGTGAAGATCTTGATCTAATTCCCACGAATCCTCGAGAGGTCAAGAGGTTGGGCAAGGCCCTCAGCGGAAACGCTGGGATCTCCAACGCGAGATATGCGACCTCTGGTAGTTCTGGGATAAAACATCTCGAGGGAGGGAAGCAACCTCTGGTAGTGTCCTCGGGAGAAACATCGATCGCCTTAAGCTACAACGGAAACATCGTCAACGCTTCTTCTTTGCGCACATCGCTCAGCAAAGAGTTCGGCCGGTTCAAAACGGACGCTGATACCGAGATCCTCGCGAGAAAGTTGCTACTTGGTCTAAAGCGGCACTCTGGCAGCTATTCGAAAGCTGTAGCTGATGTCCTAGATGATGTGGAAGGAGCTTACTCCGTCATGATGCTGAACTCCGAGGGGGATCTCTTTGCCTTCAGGGACCGTCACGGAATCCGGCCTTTTTGCTTCGGAAAAAAGGGCGATTTGGTGGCTTTTGCGTCCGAAACTCCGGCCTTGGACATTAACGAAATCGAGGATCGGGAGTTTGTACAACCTGGTGAACTCATTTCGGTGAGCAAAGCTGGAGAGATAACAAGAGCTCAGGTCCGAGATCCAAAGCCCGCTCTCTGTTCGTTCGAATTCGCTTATTTTTCGAGGCCCGACTCTGTCCTAAATGGTACAGATCGTCCTGTGTACAAAATAAGAGAGGCTTTTGCGAAATCCCTCGCCCAGCGGTACCGCGACAAGCTTTCTGGGACAGATATTATCCTCTCCATGCCTGAAACGGCAGATGATGCCGCGTACGGGATGCACGAAGTTACGAGCATCCCCTGGGAAAGGGCCGTTCGTAAAAACCGGTATGTGACCCGACGTGCCTTCATTTCCGGCAAGGATAGCCGGGAAAATGTCATAGACAAAAAAATGAACATTGTCGCAAGCCTCGTTAAAGGCAAAAATCTGTCAGTGGTGGAGGACAGCATTGTACGCGGGGATACCACCCGAATTAACGTTGCAAAGCTGAGGAATGCGGGAGCTAAAAGCGTAAACGTTTTCGTAACTTTTCCAAAAATCTCCAACCCCTGCCTGTACGGAGTGGACATGTCGACCTATGGCGAGCTGTTGGGTGCCAAAATGAGTCCGGAAGAGATCTCCAGGTGGATGAATGCTGATTCTGTGAATTACCAAACGGTGGATGGCCTTGTCGAAGCCATCGGGATGCCCAGAGAATCTCTGTGTATGGCCTGCGTCACTGGACGATACCCCACAGTCCAAGCTCAGAAGCTCGCTGATGAAATTAGGGCACAATTCCTCGATGGGGTTTCTGAGGAGGGGGTGCGCATCTATGAGAAACAGAAGATCAAGAAAGGAAGGTCTTCTCCTCGTTAGACAACAGGAAGAAAACCAACGTCCTCGTGGTTGGCTCCGGTGGCCGGGAGCATGCCCTCGCATGGAAGGTCCTCCAAAGTCCATTGCTCGGGAGACTTTACGTGGCTCCGGGTAACGGAGGGACGGGGGACTTCAATATACCGATTCCTGCAATCGAGATCGAAAGACTCCGGGATTTTGCAAAAGTGAATCGCTGTTCTACAATCATAGGTCCAGAAGCCCCCTTAGCTGCTGGGATCGTGGACGAATTTTCAAAGGCAGACCTTCCCATTTTCGGCCCTAGCTCGGGCCAAGCAAGGCTGGAAACGAGTAAGGTCTACGCGAAAGAGTTCATGAAAAGCCATGACATCCCCACGGCTGATTTTCAGGTATTCGATGATGTGCAGCAAGCACTAGACTTTGCGGCTCGAAGTCAAGGAAATGTAGTTGTAAAAGCGGACGGCCTGGCAGCAGGCAAGGGAGTTTTTGTCTGTTCCTCCATGGCTGAAGCAGAAACGGCAATACGACACATCTTGGAGAATAAAGCCTTCGGTACGGCGGGGGATAAGATAGTGGTGGAGGAGAAACTCAGGGGAAGAGAAGCGTCTTTTTTGTTCTTGACTGATGGGGAGACATCGGTTGATTTCGGTACGGCAGTAGATCACAAGCGAGCCCTTGATGGGGATAAAGGTCCCAACACGGGGGGCATGGGCGCCTTTTCACCCGCTTCCGAAATAGTGTCCGAGCATTCGTACCTGATCAAAGAACGAATAGTCAATCCTGTCGTAAAATTCTCGGGCTTTCGTGGATTCCTCTACGTGGGACTAATGTTTGATGAAAGCGACTCCCCTATGGTTCTGGAATTCAACGCACGGCTAGGGGATCCCGAAGCTCAAGTAATTCTGCCGAGGCTTGAAACAGATCTTCTGGATGTAGTTCTGGGAGCGAATGTTGGTCAACTCCGAGGGGTGGCTATGAAATGGAACGCATGGAATTCCTGCACCGTGGTGATGTGTTCCGAAGGTTACCCCCAGCATCCCAAGGTCGGTGATCCCATCAACGGTATCCCGGACGCGATGGCTATGAAGAACGTGATCGTTTTTCATTCAGGAACGGTCGCCAGGGATTCTTCCGTTTTTACGAGCGGAGGAAGAGTTTTGTCGGTAACCGGACTGGGGGCGACCAAGCAAGATGCAGCGAAAAAAGCTTACGAGGGGGTTAGTTTGATAAGCTGGCGGGGCGAGCGCCACCGAAGTGACATTGCATCTTGAAGCTTATTTTCTTCGTGAGGTAAAGTCGGCATGGAAAAACCAATTCTTGTTCTAGCCTCTGGTCGCGGTACCGATTTTCAGGCGATCATAGATCATGCAAGGTTGGGGATATTCGAGGGAGTAGGAATAGGGGCACTGGTGTGTAACCATGAAGCTGCGCCCGTTATTCAGAGAGCTAGGGAAGCTGGCGTAAAGACGACGGTAGTACAGGGAACTTCCGGGAGGGATTTTCGGGATGCTTCTGAAAGGGAACAGGTGAGGACGAACTTCGATCATGAAGTTCTTAATATTGCCAGAGACATCGGAGCGAGCCTGATAGTTCTCGCGGGTTTCGACCAGATTCTAGGCCGAAAGCTTGTTGACTCGTTCACGTTCAAAATCCTGAACAT
>JASHXQ010000256.1 GCA_030043455.1 Nitrososphaerales archaeon
AGTAAATTCGATGTGAAAATTGATGCGAGAGGCAAGGCTGTGCTTCCGGGACTTGTAGATTCGCATTATCATTCCATCGCTCTCCATCGTGGCGGCATCGACAATTTGCTAGCGACGGATATGGAGAAGGCGTTCACGGAATTCTACTACCCGATGCTGCAGAGGATGACGCCCGGGGACGTCTACAACGAGGCAAGCCTCGCTTACCTGGAGTGCCTCAGAGCGGGGATCACGACAGTAAACGACATGTACCGGCATATTACGGCATGCGCAGATGCGGCGAAAAAACTGGGAATCAGAGCTGTCATCTCGAGCGAAACTGCGGATCTCTTTCCAGGACAGGAGTCTCTCTCAGATAACGAGAACGCTTTCAAAGAAAAGAATGGCACCGCGGATGGAAGAGTTAGAATCTGGTTCGGCGCAGAATGGATCCCGGTCTGCTCCCCCGAGCTTTACTCGAAGGCACGGGAGCTCGCCAACAAATACAAGACAGGACTTCACATTCATCTAGCTGAATCCCTGGGCGAGGTCGAGACCTGCAAGAAGAAGTACGGAAAGAGACCGGGGGAACTCATGTTTGATCTGGACGTTTTGGGAGCTGATGTTCTGGCAGCTCACTGTGTCTGGCTCTCAGACAGGGAGATTCGCCTTCTGAAAGAGACAAAGACCGCCGTTTCCACCTGCCCGATTTCAAACCTGAAGCTGGGAAATGGCATAGCCAGGCTTCATGACATGCTAGCTGCCGGGTTGCGAATAGGGATTGGAACTGATGCATACATGAACAGCTTTGATATGTTTGAAGCGATGAAATACGCGTCCATCCTGCAGAAGGGTTTTAGGGCTGATGCTTCCTCCACGCCGAGCTTTGAAAAGTCGTTCAGAATGGGAACTATTGATGGGGCGGAAGCACTAGGCATGGACCAGGATGTGGGCTCGCTCGAACCCGGAAAGAAGGCTGATGTAATTTTGGTTGATTTGAATCATCCTAAATTCCAACCGATTTTGAAGGGACGATTTGCCAACGTTCTTCCGAACATTGTTTACGGAGCGCATGGAGAAAACGTCGATACAGTGATCGTCGATGGAAGAGTCCTCGTCGAGAACGGGGAAGTGAAATCTGTGGATCAGGAAAGAATATTTGAGAACGCTCTAAAATCCGCAGAACATGTCAACGGAACATAACGGATCAGAACTTTCCTTCATATCTGTAAGCTTGCTCCCAGAATCCAAGCTCGAACTCGCTGTTCCGGCGGAACGCATCTCTCATCCTCTCCCTCGTTTCGGGATTGTCAGCTTCTGCGTTGATTATGTCCTTTGTGATTTTGAGCAGCCTCATATGCCAGTCAGAAAACCCCTCCTCGTCAGTGTACGCCTGTATCAGTTCTTCTGAGACTCCGTACTTTCTCAGACCTTCGGCGACTCTTTTGGCACAATCCAGTCCACCCAGCTCCCGCTCTGTATATGTCCATGGACAGGCGACATACGAGGCCGCCCCAATACCAGGAGTGCCAATCTCATACATCTTGTACATATAGTCGACATACGCCTGCGTTCCCGGCATGACAAGCGACGGATTCCGCATTATTTCTTCAAAGTCCTTGTCGGTCAATCCGACTGATTTCGCAATCTTTGGGAACGCGAATACGGGAGTCCCGTACCCCGGTACAAGTTGAATGAGTCTCCCAAAAATGAATGCGTAGTGCAGGGGCTCTGCCTTGCTGATCGCCCTTCCCACTGATCTGACGTGATCAGCGATATAGTATGCATTCTGAACTGCGTAGACCTTGTACTTGTCGAGTGGAAGTTTTTGCTGATCCAATTCAATCAGAAACGGATGCCGGTCGATCTTCCTCCAGACATAGTCGAATTCATGCCGGAGCTTGTCTGCAAAGCCAGAGACCTGCTCGTAGTCCTCTCTGAGCTGGGTACGAAGCTCTTCCGTCGTAAGAGCATTTACCTTCACAAGATAGTCCGGAGGCAGAGTCATTTCTGGATCATTTGTTTAGGGCGTAACGGTGTTCAGTATCGGAACATCGCTCACGCCGAACAGATTCGGATCCATGTAGAAGTTGCTCACGGCTCTTGTATTGTAGACATCGGTACCGTCGATCAGTGGAAGCTGCGCGACGAAAAGCCATGCATATGGGGCAGCCTCGTAAACGTGTTGCTGGGCTACGGTAAACGCTTGCAGGAGCTGTGTCTGGTTGGTGGTCTGCGTCACGAGATTGATCGCATAGTCGACTGCCGGATCATCGTAGATCGCGTAATTGGAGTAGATGGAGTACTGCGAAACAAAGGAGGTAAAGAAATCCGCCGGTGAAATAAAGTCCGGCGCATAACCCGCATAGGTGTCGAAGGTCATATCCGGGTGGCCGCTCGGATCGGCTAGAGACTGGTTGTACGTGGATGCGTCAATGTTGCTTTCAAAAGTGACCGTCTGCGTCACCTCGATATTCACGGTTATCCCGATCGCCGCGAGATTGGCCTGGATGACCTCGGCGGCGGGTTCCTCCCAGCTGCTACCGTCAGAGTCCGTCATCAATGTCACTGCAGGCAACCCAGTACCATTGGGAAAGCCAGCCGCTGCCAGATCTGCAGTGGCCTCAGAGACGTTGTATTGATACGGAGGGAAATTACCCGGGTCGTAAAACTTGCCGTATATCGGAGTGTTCGGCCCCATGTACTGAATTCCCTGCCCAAAGATCGCCTCGTCAATCACCTGTGAGTAGTTTATCGCGTGCACGATCGCAAGTCTCACGTCAGTAATGTTTGTCGGGAAAACCTTGGTATTCATCCCCATCATTACCTGCGAAGAAGAGTTGAAGGCAAGCGCTTGAAACTGGGGATTTTGCTCCGCTTGCTGCAGATTCGATCCCGAAACTACGGATATCTGTGACTGACCTTCGAGCAGATTGATGTAACGAGACGTATCGTCGGGAACGTAGTTGACGATGACGTTCAGAAAATGACCAGGGTCTATGATCGGATTTGCCCCAATTTCCGCGGCTGTAAGATTCTTTCCCCAGTAGTTCGGGTTTTGCTTGAACTGGATGTAGGCGTTGGTCGCCACGTTGGTAACTACGTACGGACCAGTTCCGGGAATTGCGGTAGTTTCAAAGAGCGTGTTTGGGTTAGTGACGTTCCCGGGGCCGCCATGGGAAAGCAAAAACATTGGATCGGTTTGCATAGAAAAATTCGGGAACGAATTCAAAAAGAAGGAGTATGGCCCAACCAGCTGGAATACGATCGTGTCAGATCCGTTCACGTAAGCAGGCCAGCTCGTGTTTGACATCAACGAGAGAAGTTGGGGGGACGGAGAAGCGAGACCGCTTGCATTGATCATATTCAGGGTAGCCGGACCAAATACAACCGAGCTGAAATTAAACAGGGGCAGGTACGACCAAAAGCTTGTAGAGTTACCCAGCTCATAGTAGTAGAGGTAAAAGTTAGCCCATGCCACGTAAGCATTGAACGGGTCGCCGTCCGAAAACGTAACACCTTGCCTCAAATTGAATGCGTACGTTTCTCCATTGGATGAGACCGTCCAGTTTGTAGCAAGATCCGGGACAAGCTGAAAAACTCCCTGCCTCTGTTCTGCGTTCAGGTTGAAATTGATGAGGGTCTGGTAGACTGCTCCCTCAGTCCAGACCGGATAGTTACCTCCTGGATTTATCGTCGAGACCCCAACACTCGGAAACGAAGGATCATCAATCGTCAGGGTTTGATTTTGAACCGCCGTCGACGACGATGAACTGGCCGTAGTTTGAATGGACGAGCTTGAAGTGCTCGTTACCGATGAAGAGCTTTGTGAGGAGGAGGAGCTGGTCGAGGAAACGGAGCTTGAACTGCTCACGGAAGATATGGTAGAAGTGACGGTAGCCGTCGTACTTTGAGAAACTGTCGTAGTGACAGTCGCCGAACCCCTGGTCAATACAACGGCCACAGCCGCGATGATTATGATCACGATCACTACAACTGCAAAGATCACG
>JASHXQ010000257.1 GCA_030043455.1 Nitrososphaerales archaeon
GGGTTGTTGAGGTAGCCGTACTTGTAAGGCTGGACGAAGATATAGAAGAGAAGGAACTAGAAGGGGATGAAGTCGACAATGAAGACATCGGGGAACTAGAGGAACTCGTAGTCAAGATAGACGAAGAGCTAGAGGAAGAAGAAGTTGAGCTGATAGAACTTGTTGTAGACAAGGTTTTGCTCACCCCCATTGATAGAACCGCCCCAGCGGCCACTACAATTATTACAATGACTACAACTGCAACCAGAATTCTAGAGATAGCCAGGTTTTGCCTTCTGTAATACAAAGAGTACGTTCAAAAGAAGCGGAACAAGTCGCTTCTATTTAAGAATAGTCGAAATTTGGCCGAGTACAGCTTCGCAAATCTCTTGACAAGGTTGTGATCAATCTACTTGCATCGCTATGAGTCGATAGCTAGCCTCATGCTAGATTTTTCATAAGTTTTTTTAGCGAGACACTAAACGGAACTGTGCCTTACTAAAAGCTATGAATTTTCCGTCGAACATGAAATCGGGTCCTAACAAATACAAAATTTCATTTCAAGCTGATCGTCTGTGGCCATGCGATTTCAAGAACTATTCCAAACAACTTTTCTGTATCCAGGTAGGCGTAGCGTGAGCCTTCAGGATAAGGAGGCGGACACTTGGATTCTTGTAGGACTTGGATCCCCAAAGCCTTCCACTTTTTCATTTCGGCATCGTAATCGTCCACGTAAACTCCGAGGTGATGCATTCCTTCTCCACGCTTATCCAGAAATTCTTGAAAGATCGTCTCCCCGCGCAGTACTTGGAGCAACTCCAGTTCCCATCCACCAACGTTGGCGGTAAGAGCTCTATTGAGATAATCCGCGGGTCTACCGTAGACTCTAGCTTCCACCGCAGGAAATTCTTCCTCTACAAACGGTCCTAGTCCAAACTTTTCGTACTCCTTGGCTGTCTTACGAGCGTCTCTAACGACCATTCCAACTTGAAACTTGGTCGCGGATTTCAAGAGAGAAATGGGGGGTAGATTTCCGGGAATTTGGACCATCGAAGCTTTCGCCAGTCTGTGTTGATTTTAAGGTTGCCAACTAAACAGCATGAGCTACTGAAATCTTCCGCGGGCTGCAACTGGCACTAGCATTTCAACATCACCCTTGCGAGAGATGACATAATTATCATGCAGGCAGGTCGTCGTGTCAATATTAGATGGAACGAGTTCCACCTTATCCCCCCGACGCATTGTAACACCGGAGCCCAGTTCTACGTGGATGTGCTCCGCGTTCAATTCCACGACCTTCATCCCTCTCCTTTCCACTCTTAACTGGGGCAGACCAGCATCACCACTGATCGCCGTACCACCCGCATCTAGGATCGCCCGATCCGGCTTCGGAAGACTGATCACTTGAGCTTGCACCCAGAGAGCGTAATCGAACTCTGGACTGAATCGGTGGTGATAAGTGTCCATCAAAATGTACGAACCCGCTTGAATCTCGGTGACACCTGGAACAGTCGCGGCGACTTTGTACGATGTACTACTCCCGCAGCTCACAATGTCGACAGGGATACCTCTATCCTCAATGGCGTCTTTTGTATGGACTAGTCTCTCAATTGCCTCTCTCGCAACGGAATTACTTTTTTCGTAATCGGGGGCTTCTGGTAAGCCTCCCTCGTATCCCATAATACCCACAAAATGGACGTTTGGCAGCTTCGATATTTGAACCGCAAGCTCTGCCCCTGGTTTTCCGTGCGGAACTCCGCAACGATTCAGCATTCCTTCAAGTTTGGTATCACCGGTCGGTCCACCACCGCTCAGATTTACATCCACTACGAGACCCACCTGAGATCCGTTAACAGAAGCCGCGTTGGAGATATCCTTCGCATTGCCGAGATCGTCTACGGCTACCTTCAAATCGCAGTACTTCGCGAGGTTCGCCAGACGCTTCGTTTTCAACTCTCCAATAATCTCGTTTGCGATCAGGATATTCGCAATTCCTGCCTGAGCCATGACTTCCGCCTCTCCCAGTTTCGCACACGTTATTCCTGAGGAACCCCCGGCAATCTGTCTGTGAGCCAAAAAGGGGGACTTGTGGATCTTGGTATGTGCCCTAAGTCCACACTTCTTGGAGCTGAGGAAATCCCTCATGGTTCGAATATTTTTCTCAGCAGTCTCTATGTCAATGATCAGAGCCGGCGTGTCTACTTCGTTGACTTTCATAGTTTGAATCACGAATTGTTCGAGAATCAGGACCCGTAGGAAACGACGTCCCTCACAGCAGCAGAGATTTTAGCGACATCGGGCAAGATAGTACGCTCCAAGTCTTTGGAATAGGGAATGGGAACGGTTGGAGTGGCGACAATCTTGATCGGAGCTTTCAGGCTCCCGAACCCCCGGTCTGCGACCATTGCCGCGATCTCCGAACCCATCCCACATCGTTCGTAGTCTTCATCGACGATTACTAGTCGCTTGGTTTTGGCCACTGAATCCAGGATCGTCTTTTCATCCAGAGGGACGAGAGTCCGCGGATCGATGACTTCGGCGCTTATACCCTCCTGCTTATGCAAGAGATGTGCAGTCTCCACAGCTTTCTGAACCATTGCCGAAATTGCCACGATGGATACATCTTTGCCTCTTCTCTTGACTTCCGCTACTCCAAAAGGAATAGTATATTCATCAATGGGAACCTGTCCTTTCGAAGAATACAATCCACGATGTTCAAAGAAGATTACCGGGTCCTGATCTCTGATGGCAGTTTTTAGGAGACCCTTGGCATCCCATGGTGTCGCCGGCACCACTATTTTCAATCCTGGACTGTGTGCGAACAGGGCATAGTTAGCCATCGAGTGTACCGCTGCAAAGGACGAACCCGCCCCGATTGTGGTTCGAATCACAAGGGGAATGTTGTACTGCCCACCCATGATGTAACGCAGCTTGCCCGCATTGTTAGTCAGTTGATCGAAACACACTCCTGCAAAATCGACGAACATCAGCTCCACCACGGGCTTCAAGCCGGTAATGGCAGCGCCGACACCTGCCCCAATAAATGAGGCCTCTGAGATCGGAGTGTCGCGGACCCTCTCCGGGCCGAATCTTTTCAGAAATTTTTCTGAAGGAGTGACACCCAAAGGTCCTCCGCCAAAAAACACCCGCAGATCTTCCCCCATGAGAAAGACACGGGAATCCCGCTCCATCTCCTCATAGAGTGCCTCAGTGATGGCTTCCCGGTACGAGATTTCTTTGGTTTTCGCGATTTGTTGTTGCGTTTCCATTTCTTTACTCAACCATCCTCAGTAGTGCCCGCTAGCGAAGACATCGCTTACAGCATCTGTTGCGTTTCCAGCGGGAGATTTCCTTGCAAAATCCAGGGCGCTCGTCACTTTTTCGTTTGCTTCTTTCTCCATGACTTCTGCCTGCCCATCACTCAAAATTCCTCTCTCTTTCAAGGAGGCCTTGAAAAGTACAACTGGATCTCTTTTCAACCAAGCTTGCACCTCTTGATCGCTACGATAGGTCTCCGCGGGATCCCCTGACTCATGACCTTCATATCTATAGGTGAGTGCCTCGATCAAGGTGGGGCCCCCACCGGATCTAGCCCTCTGGACGGCATTTTTTGCGACAGAGTAGATCTTTAGGACGTCCATACCGTCGACCTGCACGCCGGGTATGGCATAAGAGCTCGCCCGGTCAGCTATCTTTACCGGAGTAGTGTCCGTAATTCTGGTCGATTCCGCGTAGAGGTTATTCTCACAAACAAAGACTACCGGGAGCTTCCAGATTGAAGCGAGATTCAACGATTCGTGGAACGTTCCTTGGTTATTGGCACCGTCTCCAAAAAACGGCACCGCTATCTGATCTGTTCCACGCATCTTGGCAGACAGAGCCGCGCCCACCGCCAGTGGTAACCCACCTCCCACTATGGGGGTTGCTGCGATATCGCCGACACTGAAATCTGCGGTGTGCATATCTCCGGCTTTGCCCTTGCACACCCCCGAGCTTTTTCCCAAGAATTCCGCCATCATCGTATTGATGTCACCTCCCTTTGCAAGGCATTCCCCGTGCCCTCTGTGCGTGGCAGTAATGAAATCATCCTTTCGGAGGTTGTAACAAACTCCCACCTGCACCGCCTCCTGCCCGATTCCTAGATGAAGTGTACCTCCGATCTCACCCGACGCGAAGAGATCCCTCAGTGTTGACTCCATTGCCCTAATAAGAAGCATCCGCTTGAACATCTCCAGCAGGATCGATTCATCGGGCTGCTGGACCTCCCTGTTTTGGATTATAACGGATTCGTTCATTCTGTCAGTGCGACATCCCGAGATCTAATATTAATCTTTCAGAAATTACTCCACAGATCCACGCTAATCTAGATTGAGCTCATTGATACTTGATCATCGACAGGATATTTTCAATGTCAGAATATAGAAGCTTGAAAGGGCGAGTACTGGAGCTTAAGGGGCATTCCAGATGGGAAATTGGAAAAAATGAGCGAAGTACTGGCTTGAAAAAGGGAGGAATAATCACTAGTGGGCGGTATTGGAACGCAACACAATTCTCTCACAAAATCGTGCGAGCTAAGACTTGGTGGGTCACCATATCCTGGAGCTTTTCTCGTTCGATCAGGAAATACCCTAACGGGAAGTGTGAAGGGCACTAGACACTTTCAATCTTGAACTTGGGTTCTCCCAGAGCCATCCGGTGAAATTCGTGAAACCCTTCCGGCAAATCAGCAGTCCCCACAACAAATTCCACTATGGCCGGGGATCCTTCTTTGTTAGCTCTGTATGCTTCCCTCAGTGCGTTTTCGATGTCATTGGGAGCCTCTACTCGCCTCCCGAAACACTTGTTCGCTTCAGCGAACTTTACAAAATCCGGCTGGAAAGTAAATTTGGTCTCCGTGATTTTTCCGGACTCTACCCAGTGTGTCTGGATGTAATTCTCCCATCCCAGTGCGGAATTGTTCATCACTACCCAAGTGACCGGTGCATGATACTGGACTGCCGTGGGTACCTCATTCATGGCGAACTGGAACGCGCCATCGCCTGTAGTGCACACTACATTCATATCCGGGCGGGTCAACTTGGCAGCGATGGCACCCACAATTCCCAAACCGAAACAAGTCTGCTCGGGCATGCCCATACAGGCGCCCGCGTCGAGGACCTTGTAATAGGGAAAATAGTAGGACCAGAGATCCTGGGATCCATTCTCGTTCGAGAGAATCGTATTTTTCCCAAAGACTCTGTTCAGCTCTCTCACGATTCTCTTGGTTCTTATTGGAGTTTCGTTCGTTCTGCATTCCTCGTCGACCAGTGCTTCGAATTCCTTTTTTGCCCTAACAAGATCCTCCAATCTTTCTCCAGTATCTTTTTCGCTTTTCATCATGTTGGCAGTTCTGGCGACAAGATCATGAAGTACTAACTTGGCATCGCCCACCAGAGCAACATCCGGGACAAAGTTTCTCCCCAAATCGTTGGGTTCCACATCGATTACCACTAATTTGGCACGATCAGGAAAATATTTCCAGACCCCTGTTTCGAACTCTTCGTTCTTGGATCCGATAACTATCAGGAGGTCAGCATCTTGGAATACCTTCTTGGAGATCCCCGTTCTGTAGATGCCCACCAGACCGCAGGCAAGTGGATGATCTTCTGGGATCGATCCTCTTCCGGAAGCGGTCGTGAGGACTGGGATCATCAGCGCCTCTGCGAAATCACGAATTTCCTTGAATGCTCCGGAGAGATAGATTCCTCCACCAGCCACGATTACAGGCCTCTCTGCCCTGGTGATGAGATCGACCGCATCAACAACGTCATGTTCGTCTGCCCTAGATTTTCTCGGTCTAACAGGGATATACTTTTGACCAATGTAGTTCGAGTCGCCCACGTCGTTGGGGATCTCGAGAAATACTGGACCGGGCCGTCCGCTCATTGAAATCGTGAAGGCCCTTCTCATTGCCCAAGGAATTTTCTCCGGTTTGGTAACGCGATAAGCCCATTTCGAGATCGGACGGAAACTCGTTACCATGTCCGTTTCCTGCATCTGCGCCATACCCTCTGTTCCCATCTCAGAACACGGGACTGGAGCAATCACTGGCATGCAACCTGTGTTTGCTTCGAGAAACCCTGCAAACATATTCGCCACCCCCGGTCCAGGACTGTTTACGCAGATGCCTGGCTTTCCAGCGAGACGAGAGTGCGCCATCGCCATGAAAACGCTGTGCAGCTCGTGACGTACGAGAATTGGTTTTACATCAGTTTCCGAGAGGTAATCCCAGAAATCCCAGGGACCTGCGATTAGACCAAAGGCAAAACTGGATCTTTCGCGGGACAGAGCGTCAACGACGGACTTCCAAGCTTTCATCGACTGGCCGGCTTGTTCTTTTCATTTATTTCTTTCATAGTTGGCGCTAGGCGAAGTATGACAAATTTCAAGTTTAGCAGTCAATCAGACCGGAGCGATCACAAACTCCACTTGATCACTCGGGTGGGATTTCAGCATAGATAGCATTGAAATCGACGCCTCGCGATTTGTGGTAGGCCCGGCTTACAAAGTAGACGATGATCCCTGTAATGAAAATGATCGCTAGGATGGAATCCGCCGAAGCCGTGGACGGCCCAATCGCAGGGGTGGTTACTGACCAGTAAAATGCCGCCACCATGAGTGGTAAACTAATGACTCCGATGATAGAGAGAAGGGGGAAGCTCCAGCGTGCACCAGGCAGAGATGATACCAGTTCCCGCTTTCGGAAGGGCATCACGATCGCTACGATGCTTACCACGATCCAGAGAATTGTCCAGATGGTGACTGAGTTCAGGTACAGCCCCAGCCAGGGGGTGTAGGACGCGAGGAAGAGGAAGATCGCAGCTACGCCGAAGTTCAGCACACTCGCCTTGAGGGGAAAGTGAAATCTTTGATTAACGTCGGCAAGCCAGGTAGGCAAAACCCGGTCGAAGGAAAAAGCGAAGACATAACGAGTGGCTACCAAAAGAAAAGCGGCGGTATTCCAGAAAATGGAGAGTACCCAAGCAGCCTGAATCAACGTTACTACGATCCCGTTCGAGTTTAGGGCGGTAAGAAAGAGCGGCATCCAGGGTGGTGCGGGTAACGGGAAGGCCGAACCTAGGAAGAAGGATGCCTGGATAAACTTGAAACCCAGAATATTCGCGGTTAAACCAGCCCCGACGACCGTGATGATCATCGAGAATACGAGGGAACCAAAGATGCCGATGAGCATGCTCTTTTTTACGTTCTTGATTTCCCCTGCTGCGGCCGCAGAATAATTGAAACCGTTGTAGACCAAAATGGCGAGCGGGATGCTCGTAAGCGTGGGGCCTAGCGCTATCGGTACAAAAGACCAGTTGGCCGCCTGCGCTTGGTTGATCACACCGTTGTAAGTGATGTTGGTTCCTGCAAATCCTGTCAAGTCTGTTACAAATGAGCTGTGGGAGGAAGAAAGCAATACCCCAAACGAGACGAGGGTACCTGCCAATATTATCAGAAAGAGCACAGTCTCAATCCTCGCGAATGCTTTCGGACCTGGAAGAATGATCAAAGAGGACACTGCGATCATGAACAAGCCTATAAGAAACCCCCCGGTGGGGGAGGAAGCCGCTGCGGCCGAAGCGACCAACCCAGCGCTATGCGAGATCGCCCCAAACGACACAAGACTTATCGGTACGATAAGGGTACCGGTCAGAAAACCATCGAGACCTACAATCGCTATGATTGAAATCCACAAACCCCAGCCGGTGATAAACCCCAGAACCGGGTGAATGGATCTCGAGATCCACACATAGTCACCACCCGATCGCGGCAGCGCCCCGGCAATCAAGATGTAGACGAAACCAAGAGGGGCCATGATCAGAAAACCAAAGATCGCCGAGAGTACGAAGTTCGCACCTGGATCCGCGCCGCTGATGAAACCAATAACCGAAGAATAACCGAAGATTCCAGGTAACACAACAGCGGTGCCGATCAAGAAGGCATCAAAGGCAGAAAACTCCCGAACCAGACCGGTGGCATCTCTGACGAACTTGACGGGTTTTTGCACGGTTTCGCCGGAAGATTAGTAGCTATAAACGTCTTTACGGCTAAATCACAGGCCAACACGACGCGTTATGTCCAAGTTACAAGATTGCGAACGCGCTCCTGATTTGTCAAAACTGGTAACAGCCAGCTGAACTCGGCGTCAGAGTGAATATATTACAGAGGGGCCTCTGGGGATATTTACGTAGACCGGCGATCAGATCACGTACGATCCTCGTCCATGGAGATAACGAAATAAGGGATAACAATTGGCTCTGGATTCAGTCAGTGAATTGTCTTGTGGCTCAGATGCGGTGTAGACGAATGGCATCTAGATTGCCAACTGGGAGGAGAGCTTGATTTGGACCGGTCTATAGCAACGCCGAAGAATCACGAGTTCATAGCGGCCATACGGAGAAAAGGCGATGACAGATTTGAATTCTACCTTTCACCCGCCTACACAAAAGTCTTCGACTCAACTGCGGCACTGAACGACTATCTAAAAGCCCTGGGCTTGGAAAAACTGGGCATCGCTCCATAGACCATGCACCCATCTGAGGCCATCGTTTTTTACGGATTCCTAAAGTCTCTCACTGAATGATCTCACTCTGGTTCCAGCCTGTCGCAAGAATAGATTCCAGATTAGCTTCAATGCGATCGCGAACTTCAAAGCTTCTTATCCGAACTGGTCGGAATACGATCCTAATGCCCCAGCATGAGCATTCTTGGGCTTACTATACGGAAAATAAACGAAATTATCGCAAGTGTACCAAGTGTGCCGAGATCCAACAGCGCCGAAAGCATCTGGACAGAAGATTTCAAACATGGTCTAAAGTAGTATTAGATTAGAGAAATTTCGGAACTTTCTTGACGATCTGCATATTCTATCTGAGGATGAGCAGGCCGTGTCTCATAAAGGGGACTATTTGAGAGGTCTATGCGGAAATGGCATCATCCGCTTAATGATAGCCACCTAAACAGAATCGATATAAACGGAATTGTATACAGAAATTACATGACTTACAAAGGTCTTAGTACGAAGGCAGTGCACGCCGGTCAGGAAGAACCTGATCCAGCCACTGGTGCAAGAGCAGTCCCAATTTACCAGACGACTTCATTTGTGTTCAAGAACACGGAACACGCTGCGAACCTCTTTGCGCTGAAAGAGTTCGGAAACATCTACACGAGGATCATGAATCCGACAACCGACGTCTTTGAGAGGAGGATCGCGGCTATTGAAGGTGGTAGCGGGGCACTTGCGGTCTCTTCCGGGCAGGCGGCTCAAACCTTGGCGTTACTCGCGATTACGCAGATCGGAGATGAGATCGTATCTGCGGACAATCTTTACGGAGGAACGTACGAGCAGTTTCATTACACTTTTCCTAAACTGGGAAGAACGGTAAAATTCGTAGTCTCTACAAAGCCCGAAGAATTCAAGAAGGCAATTACTCCCAAAACGAGAGCTATCTACGCCGAAACCGTAGGAAATCCCAAACTCGATGTCCCTGATTTCGCAGCTCTGGCAAAGATTGCGCACGATGCTGGTATCCCACTTGTGGTGGACAACACGATCGGAGTTGGTATCGCAAGGCCTATTGAATACGGAGCAGACATTATCGTTGCTTCTGCAACAAAATACATCGGCGGCCATGGCACTTCCATAGGAGGAGTAATCGTGGACTCTGGGAAATTCAATTACGGCAATGGCAAGTTTCCCGAATTTACTGAGCCCGATCCTTCTTATCATGGACTAAAGTTCTGGGATGTTTTCGGAAACTTTCCGGGGCTTGGTAACGTTGCGTTCATAATCAAGACGAGAGTGCAGCTACTGAGAGATTTAGGGCCGTGCCTCAGTCCTTTCAATTCCTTCCTGTTCCTGCAAGGATTGGAGACTTTAGCTCTAAGGCAGGAGAGACAGAGCGAAAACGCGCTAAAGACTGCACGTTTTCTAAAGTCCCATCCCTTGGTCTCGTGGGTCAACTATCCTGGTCTGGAGGAACATCCCACTCACAAACTCGCAGAAAAATACCTCAACGGAAATTACGGAGGGATCTTGGGCTTTGGTATCAAGGGAGGAGCCCCAGCAGGGAAGAAATTCATCAATTCAGTGAAACTCTTCTCGCATCTCGCAAATATCGGCGACTCCAAGAGTCTGGTGATCCACCCGGCGACGACAACCCATCAGCAGTTGACGAAAGAGGAGCAAGAGGCGACGGGTGTTACCGAGGACTATGTTCGGCTATCCCTCGGTATCGAAGACTTTGAAGATATTAGAGACGACTTAGACCAAGCATTGAGAGCATCGGCGCAGTGAGGAAACGGTAGAAAAAGGTCCAGTTTTCTCTTCACTGAAGGCGGATGAGGCTGTGTCGGAGATCTCTCGCGAGGCATGACAGACCAGACTCATTCCATCCTCCATGACAAGACAAAGTACTTCACTTTCGCGAGCCCACCGAATGAGCTGGTTCTCGAAAGTGGAGAAAGTCTCGGTCCAATAACTCTCGCCTTCGAAACCTACGGCGAGCTCAATAGCTCCAAGTCGAATGCGATCCTGGTGCTGCACGCGCTTTCTGGTGACGCTCATGCAGCGAGCTTGGGGGAGAATGGTTCCAAAGCCGGGTGGTGGGATACCATCATAGGTCCAGGTAAAGCCATTGACACTGAAAAGTACTTTGTGATCTGCTCTAACGTACTTGGGGGGTGCAAGGGATCGACCGGTCCATCTTCAACCAAC
>JASHXQ010000258.1 GCA_030043455.1 Nitrososphaerales archaeon
GATCGGGGATTTTTAGCGGCGGTCCTCTGCTCGATGGAAATAGCCGGAGATAGTCCCTCGATGTAATCCACGTCCGGCTTGTCCATCTGACCGAGAAATTGTCTTGCGTAAGCAGAAAGTGACTCGATATAGCGCCTCTGTCCCTCTGCATAAATTGTGTCAAAAGCAAGTGAAGACTTGCCCGAACCGGAGAGACCTGTTAGGACAACGAACTTGTCTCGCGGAATATCGACGTTAATGTTTTTGAGGTTGTGCTGCCTGGCTCCACGGATTACGATCTTGTCCTTCGATCTAATGGGCGCGAAACCAATGGGGCCAGATCTATCCGGGGCTTCTTCAGACTGCAAAGAAAATAAAACAGAGGCTCCTAGCTAAGATAAAAAATCCAAGCTAGACACAAAGGTCCTGCATCCCAATTAACTCTTTCGAGTACCGTACTCGAACTTTTGATTATCGAAAAGGATTTTCTCTTTCGGGTTCAGAAGTTTTTGTGAAACCTTCACCAAACCCAGCTTACCTGAAAATTACAGAGTTCGGTCTGAATTATAATTTGAATCACATTTCAAGAACGCGCCGTTAAGAGTTTCCTACCCGCGAATTTATCCGTCCATTCTTTCGATAGGGTATCTCTTCTAGGTTTGTACACCCTGTCGTAAAATTTCTGTTGGGATCCCAAGACATCTCTATCGTATTTCCCGACGATCGCAAGGGCTTCCTTCCACGCCTTCTCAAAATTCGCGCGGTTTCCAAATCTCGAAATGATCTGTTTCTCGAAATCCTTCGGAGTTTGCACGGAACCTCCAATCGTGAAGATCGGTTCGTGGCTCTTGCTTGATTCCTTATCGAGGTATGCCTTTTCGCTACCTAGGTAATATTCCTCCTTGCTGATCTCTTTCGGTGAAGTCCTTTCAGTCCCTGTCTTTCTTTTGGAAGATCCACCTCCTCCTTGAAAACCCCTTTTCGCTGCCGCATAGAAAATCGCCCGATTCAGTCCCCAAGAAAATGCGGAATCTTCCGGCAATCCCAAAAGTGTAGCCCTAGTCGCCTGAAGGGTGGCCATCGTTTGGAAACGTCCAATTGCCAAGATGTGACGCCAGCTGCAATCCAGCGCATCGTACTAATTATATTTCGTCGTCAGATCATTCGATAAAACCAGCAGTGGCCCGAAGGTGAGTGGGAAATCATCAGAATAAATTGGCTTAATCTGCGAAGATGGGGAGGCGAAGATTCACTCGGGTAGCCGTCGGAGATCATCTCTATAGCTTTCGGTATTCGATGTTCGAAGAGAGATCATTGCTATTGGCCTACGGCGAGAGCTAAAGCTGCGGAGTTACGGAATGTCAATTGTCTCAGCAGAAACAAACAGGAATTTAAGAACGAATAGCGACGGATTGCCCGGTTGATAGGGCAAGGCGTCAATTGTCTAAGACCACTATCAACGAGTCGCTGACATTCTCCCAGCTGTGGCTTGGGATCAACTTTCTAGCCTATTCTGTTTTCGTGATCCTATCGATTGTAACTCTTCTTGGTGTGAGCCAAGAAGGCCCTGCAGTTCTTGATACTACCGCTCTTTGGACATTTCTGTATGGCCCGGTCCTAGCTACCTTCGCCGGTCTTGATGCCAGACGAATTAACGCTGCAGTTGATCTGAATTACGATGTCCGCATCGTTAACTCGTGGGTATGGACCGGAACAGTGCTGGCCTTTCCGGTGGTGGCTTTTTGGCTTTACATCGCTCATAGGAGGCAGGTTGTCTCTACTTATCCGGAACTCATCGAAATAGCGGAACAGCAAAAGCAACGAGGGGATTTCGGCTATTCGGAAAAGGTTTCGAGTCTCTGGTATTCTGTAGCGCTTATCGTCTACTTCGTGGGTTTCTACGTATCTCTGTTTTGCTTGTTGGGGGGGTATTCCATTACCTACGTTCTCCTTCCATGGTTTTTCGCTTATGGACCCATCATAGGGATCTGCGTCTTGTTTGATGCTTGGAAGGTCAATTCGTCTTCTGATGATAAGCGTCTAAACCAAACATTCTGGCCTTTGTTCGCTTGGTTCTTTTTCTTCACTGGGTTTTGGTTTTACTTCTTAGAAAGACGACGTGCGGTCGGGGCTTACAATGTAAATGAGCCAAGGGGAAATTCCGGAGTAGAGCGGTGGGCCAATGGAGTTTACGATTTAATCAAAGTCAAGCTGCACCGTGTGCTATTCAAAATCTTGGGGGTAGGGGTTCAGGACTCGGCCAACCGGGGGTCTTCAAAACAGCGGAGTTCGGATCGTCCGAAACGACCCTCGCTCGATTCCCAAATCGTTTGGGCGCTAGGAGTTTTCGGACTGGACGCTAACGCAAGCAAAGTCTTGGTCCGAAAAAGATATCGCGAGTTGATAAGCGACTACCATCCTGACAAACTGGGGCAGGCAACTGAAGCTCAGAGAAGACTTGTAGAAGATAAGGCGAAGGAGATCAACAGGGCGCATGATCTTCTTGAGCGCTATTTCGTTGGTGGTACCAAGAATGAGGTGCCAACATTAATTCAAGAAGTCACCCAGGCGATAGAAGAGTTCAGTCCCTCCACCGTCTGGAACAACGAAGCAGGCTATCAAGCCGAGCTGTACAGCGTGCTGAAGCAGAGATTTCCCGAAGCCAGTGTCGATCCGCAAAAGGATTCTTCTAGGCCCGATCTCTTGATCCAGGACATCGGCGTGGAAGTCAAAGGCCCCACAGATGCGGCGGAGCTCAAGTCCCTTTCGGATGAATGTCTGCGCTATTCACCACACTACAAGAACATGATCTTCGTCCTTTTCAAGCCAGAGTTCACAGAGCTTCTCTACAAAGAGGTCACGAATGGGATCAGCCGAACATATCCCAATGTCAAAATCATCAGGAAGGCGTGATGTTCGATTTCCACAATTTTGCCCTAATTAATCTACGAAATCGTAATCCCGAAGACAGACCTTACCAGCAAGCCGAAAAGAAACAGGGCTGCGCTGGCTCCCAGCATGATTCCGGCGAGCTCTACAAAATCTCTAAGAAATTTGGCAGAAGACACGATCGAATTGTAGTAGCTGATGAATGCTATGATTGCAATGGCGAAAGTTATCGAAGTCGAAATCGCCACCACCTGGCTCTTCGTAATGAAATAGGGGGCCGCGAGCACTATAGCGTTGATGAAGTACGAGATTCCTGTGAAAAAGGCAGAGATAGATGGCGAGCCCTGAAAACCCTGCTTAGCCTGAGCGTAAGCGGCAGACGCCATCGCGATAGAAGCGGCAGCTCCCGCCACGATCCCCGCCAGCCCAGTGATTTCTGTAGAGTGGTAAATTCCTAGGGAACCCGCGTGAATACCAGAAATCTCGACTATAGCATCGGCAAGCCCCAGAATTATGAAGGAGATATATTTCAGGTAACGACCCTGCATCTGTTCCATGAAAGTGTTCTCGTGCTCTTCCTCGTCTCGCACCATCTCGTCAAACCGTCGCTGATCCGCCTCTGGAATGCTATTCTTTACCTGCTTGTACTTCTTGATGACAGCGGACTCGTGTTTCTCCAGATACTTGATCGCGAAGGTACTTCCAAAAATTAGGCGGAGGAAAAGAGTGACGTAAATGGTCCAGGTACTGGGAGCAATTTTTGTCTCGGGAGACACGTATTTTTTCCAGAATTCATAATGCCGGTATTCGGTGTTGGAAAGAGTGGTCAGGACCTCTTTGAACTTGGGATCCCTAGTCCTAGAGCTGTCGGCAAGCCGCTTATACACTAGATAATCGGTGTACTCGTCGTTAGCACTCTCCTCTGCGACCTTGGAGAGTGTAGTTGCGGAGGCCATAAACTTACCTTTCGGAGAGGGCCTAAGGGGCGTCGGACTTTATCTATCTTTTGTACCGCATCTCAATAGGGGCTCTCAACGGGTTCTTTCCTTCGTTTTGAGCAAGGCTCGGATCCGGTCCCTGATTTT
>JASHXQ010000259.1 GCA_030043455.1 Nitrososphaerales archaeon
AAACTTGTCGCGGAATTGATTCTCAACGGAAAAACGGAAACGGTAAAAGACATCTCGCCGCTAGAAATGGGACGTTTCAGGAAAAAGAGTGGTTATTCATTATTCTGATCGGCCGGAAGTAGGATAAGGCCAGCCGTGCGTGCGCAATCGCTAAACGATTAAATAACGTGCGACGGTGAGCGTGCAATCATGCTTTCTGCGAAGACTGGATCGGCCATCTCACGAGTGCAAACGGTGGTTATTGTGGTCGTTGTCCTAATTGTGATCGTAGCTGCGGGGTATATCGTTACCCTTCCGAGCAAAGCTACGACCACCAGCACGGCCAGTTCATCTTCGAGCTCGTCCAGTTCTTCAAGCTCGGTCGTAGTAAATAGCACTCCTTCCAGCTCTTCCTCATCTTCCTCAAGTTCCAGCTCGAGCCCAATCACGACGAGCAATAGCTCTTCCTCTTCCATATCTCCACCCACAACTTCTACATCTGCATCCCAAGCTACAAGCTCCACTTCGTCGTCCTCTTCCATTGCTCCGCTGATTTCAGTGGACAGCTGGATCTGGCCCGGCGTAGACCTGAACATGCTCTGGGCTCCCACGGGATCCAACTGGCCTCTGTGGATGGCATATGCCGTGAACCAGCCCTTAGTACAAGTGAACATTACCGCTCAAAATGAGGGGAACCTCCAGTACTTGCCAGGTCTCGCTCAAAACTGGACAGTATCCTCCAGTGGAACGACCTACACTTTCAATCTGAGACAGGGGATCAATTTCTCCGATGGAAACCCCTTCAACGCGTATCAGGTCTGGTCTCAGATGTACAGCTTCTACTATCTCTCTGACAATGACTCCAGCTGGCTGTACGGGTATCCGAATCTGTTCAACTACGCTCCGGTCCAGTTTGGACCGGCTACGCTTGCCCTAATGAACCAAACGAATGCAGTGAGCAATCCGACAGGACAGCTGTTGCAGATCATGGAAAACAGCTCGTGGCCGATCTATGCTACTGGACCCTACTCCATTGTGTTCCAGCTCAACAACCCGTTCATTTGGTTCCCCGGAACCCTGACGGTATACGCGGGTTTGGTTTTGGACATGCAGTACGTCTTTGACAACGGGGGATTGGGGACGCCCACGACTTACAATCCATACTTCAACCAGCACCCGATTCCGGGCACGGGGCCGTACGAGATCACACAGGTGTCCGAACTAGACTACGTAAAGTTCCAGCAAGTCCCCAACTACTGGGGAGCCAATCTAAGCGCGGCGTATCTTGCGCAATATCCCTATCTCGATCCGGGTCACGCCAAGACGATCATAGTCTACTACAAGACAGATGACCTGACGAGATATACAGATCTCACGGACAATGCGGCGCAAGTCGTTACCATACAGCAGCCCGACTGGAACTTGGTGACTTCAAATCCTGATCTCGCCTACTATCAGCTACCTGCGATTAGCGACGACGTTTCCATCCTCGGTCTGAACACCCAGCTCTACCCTACTAATATCACCGCCGTGAGACAGGCGATCGTGCGTGCGATCAACTATTCACAGATCTACGCTCAAGCCGATCTGGGAAAACCCGCGTATTACATGGGGCCGGTCGCGCCCATTTTTAGCAACCTGTATGACCTGGGAGGGTATGCCCCCTATCAGTTCAACCTCACGCTGGCGACACAAATTCTGGTGAACGCAAGCATTAATCCGGCGAATCTGCCGACTCTGACCTTCAGAATTGTCAGCGGGTGCTACGCCTGTCAGACGGTCGCGCAGGATGTTCAGGCGGATCTTGCTGCGATTAACATGACAGTGCAAATCGTGGTGCAAACCCCAGCTCTCTTCAATTCCTATCTGGGTGCATACACGTCCGAGCTGGCTAACCCACAGGGAGTCGGTAACATCGCCTTCCCCTACGATTCGGTGGGATGGGGGCCCTTCGCTCCTACACCCGTAGACAACCCAATTTCCTTCGTCAGCAACACGTCACTCTTTGGAAACTCTGCAATCTATTACAATCCAATCGTCCAGACCTGCGTGAATTCGATGACTTCGAGCGCTAACATTTCCGCCATCCAAGCGCTGTGCAAACCTGCTCAGGCGCAGATTTACAATGACGCGCCGTACGCGTGGATTGGACAGATCACCCTCTGGGGACAGGCGGGTGGCTCGCTGGTCTGGAACACTAAGGTTGTGTCAGGCTTTCTGGTGGACGGCGAGTGGTCTGGAGAATCCATCGACCCTATCCTAAATACAATCTCGCTGGTGCCCGGGGCCAGTTGATAAAGCGCCTATCGACCAAAATTCCGTGAGGGTTATCGAAGAATTAACCGCTTGGCAAAGTCGCCAGGCGGTTGTGTCGGTGGAGGATCTCCACTAGAAGATCATGGGGCAATGCATTAACAGTACCACTGAACCCCTTCATCGTTCTTGCTGCAATCAGTGAGTTGATGATCGCCTCTTCTGTGGCTTCTACAGCGGCCTCGAATAGATAGTCCATCTCCCGATTAGGCAAAATGGTTGTCTTGTACTCCTCTGTTTTTAGAGCAGAACCTGGATTGGCTACCGAAAAGGCGAGAAAGAGATCCCCGGAACCATTGGCGGAAATCGCCCCCGTTCTAGCCAGTCCAAGTGACGCACGTCTTGCGATTCTCTTCAACTGATGGGGTAGAAGGGGCGCGTCGGTCGCAACCACGAAGATGATCGAACTTTTTTCGGATCTTCCGCGGTCAGAGTGACGCTTAATCCCGCGGGAAACTCCGAGATTGCTCGGGAGCTCCAGACCTGCAGGCACCCCAGCTACCATCAGCTGATGCAGCTCTCCGTGGTTAGTCTGGGCGAGAACTCCGAGCTTGTATTCTCGGTTGCCAATGTCCACGCACCTGGAAGCCGTGCCGGTACCTCCTTTCAATCCGTAGCAGATCATTCCCGTCCCTCCGCCCACATTTCCTTCGGTTACGGGTCCTGATGATGCCGTGTCAATCGCGGCGAAGGCATGCTCCTTTTTGACGTGGAATCCCTCCATATCGCTCAGGTAAATGTCGGAGGTCTCAGCGACGGTAGAGAGGTGCATGTTAAATCCGTGATCCACCGCCCATTGGTCGACGGCATCCCTCACCACCCCCACGCTGCAAGTGTTGGTGATCATAAAGGGGCCCTGCATGAATCCAGTTTCTTCGATGGAATGGGCACCTGTCATCTCACCGTACCCATTCAGAGAGAACCAGCCGGCGAACACAAAATCGTCGAAGGACCGATCCCTTCCCCGAGGCAGAAGGGCGGTGACTCCCGTCCGCACTGGACCCTCGCCTGTCTCGGATCCGCCTGTCTTCGACTCTTCGATGATTGTGCAGAATCCAACTTGCACGCCGGGCACGTCGGTAATCGCGTTGAATTTGCCAGGCTTCCCCTCGAAGGGAATTCCAAGATCACGCGCGCGAACGTTTTTCTCCATTTCTTATCGTTGGGATGTAATGCTCCTGTCTCCTTATTTCTTTTCACAATGTTCTCTCCGCACAATGAAAAACGTGAATTAGGTGTCTGTCTATAGAAGACCCGATACTGACTATGGCTACCATCGTTTCTCTTTGTGTGATCCGAGACGAGATGATTGTCTACAAAGCATACTTGGGACAGATCGACACTGCAAATTCGATTCGCACCCTTCTTGGCAGCGGGAACTTGGTCCCGACTGACTCTTGGTCGGAACTCCACCTGAGCTATGAAAGATACGATTCAGACGATCTGCAACGGAATTGGGGAAACATCGCGAAAACGTCAGATGGATTGCAAACCCTCGACAATGTGCCCTCAGATGGAACCTGGGGAATTCTTTACGAGAGCTAAAGGGCTTTTATCGATCAGTACATCGGACGGAAGTTAGATCAATGCCCTAATTGGACCACTTGCAACTGAATTCAGCTCGGCAACAATACCGACAAGTAGGGCAACTGAAAGAAAAAATAGGTAAAGAGCTAATCCGGCTCCAATCCATATTTCAACGCCAGTGAGAGGCAGGTATAGAAATAACCAGAGGGGATTGGAAACGACAGTCAATAGATGAAGGACCACAAATAGATTGTAGATTGCAAGTACGATGAGATCGAAAGGCCTCGGATATCTTAGGGCGTTTTGGATCGCCAAGAGAGTTGCCACTACTAATCCGGAGGCTACGTAACCCAAGATCATACGAGTCTTGTTAGGCAAGTAGACTCGATTTTAGGTAGTACTTCAGAAATTTCAGATAGGCTTCGCCGGCTGAAATAGCTCTTTGTACGCGAACAACGCCGGAACGCCTCCTGTGTGCACGAAGCAGACGTTCATATCTTTCGAGAAATCTCCCTTCTTTACTGAATCGATCACAAATGCCAACGTCTTTGAAGTGTACACGGGATCGATGATCAAACCCTCTTTTCTCGCTATGAGTCTCAAGGCATCATTGGATTTCCTTGTGGGAAAACCGTAGCCGTCCCCGGCGTAACCTTCTATCACGTGGATGTCTCCCTTTTGAAGCTCAATATTGGTGCCAAGAAGCTGCGAGGCGCCACCGGCACACTCGAGAGCTGTCTGGACTATCTTTTTCGTCGTATAGGCTCCAATGTTTACTCCCATCACTTTGGTCCTGGTGCCTAGAATTTTCATACCCAGGGCGAGACCAGCATAGGTCGAGCCCGACCCGTTCGCAACTATTAGGGCGTCAATGTTTACGCCCATACGATCAATTTGCTTTTGCAGTTCAAACGCACATTCTGCAAAGGCCCCCGCGACAATGGGAGAGGAGGACATTTTCGGCCCTAATACGATTGGGTTGTATCCCTTTTTCCTGAGTTTGGCCGCTTCTTCTTGGAGATATTCTTCCGGATCCTCATCAATTCCCATGTCTACGATCCGAATATCCGCGCCCATTATGTGGTCAAGCAAGATGTTGCCGTCCAGAACACGGGGCTTTCGTTTGAACTGTGCCTTTCTCAGGACAAGTGAAGGTTTCATACCCAGCTTGATTGCTGCAGCCACAGTTTGTCTCGACCAGTTGGATTGGATACCGCATGTCGTAATCACAGCGTTAGCTTTCATTTGCTTGGCTTTGACGAGAAGATAATCCAAAGACCTTGTCTTGTTTCCACCCAAAGCGAGTCCGCTCATGTCTTCTCTCTTGACGTAGAGCTTCGCTCCTCCCAACTCCTCGGTCAGCCGGGGCATAAACTCAAACGGGGTGGGAAAATTTCCGATTCCAACCCGTTCTAATTTTTGGATCTCCATCTTACCCATCAATGATACAAGAGCTATTTAGGCTTACAACAGAGGATACCTTCACAATCTTCCGTCCGTCATCTCGTTTCGGAATCCCCCAACCAGTCCAGACATCTCGAGGTTGGGCATCTCTGTTTTTAGAATCTACAACCTTTTCTTCCGTTGCGACAGCTAAACTGCGAGAGTACGCATGTTTGAGGATTTGTTCCTAGCCTTACGGAAGACAGTACATGCGTATCTGTCCGGAGAATTGGCCACACATTGCTAGCTAGGTCCAAATGTTAGGGCAGGAGGCAATATAGTTACATCTTTGGAATTGCCCCCTTATTTGCCCGCCTCTTAGCTATGGGGGGACACTGACTTTCCGGAGAAAAAAAGTTCCCGTCTTTGGAAAAATTTCATCTGATATCGATGGTCGAAACGAAGAGCCATTTCCATGTAGGCCGCTACAAAATGTAAGAACAATATACGCAAATTCTACGCGGTCATTGCGTGTATAATTATGGATAATTAGTCAGATTTGGAATCCTGATTCCAGATTCAGTTTTGATAGTTAGCTTGGAATTGCTAGTCTTCCTCGCGTTGCTCTCCCTCGCCGCTTCTTTTGTGAATGGCGGCATCGGTTACGGATATTCTTCCCTGTCCGTTCCTCTGGCTATCCTAGTGATTGCTAACAAGATCATCAACCCAGTTTACGTCCTCGTCGAAGCCTGCGTAAATACTGTGATGCTCGCGTTCGCGGGAAAGGCCAACATCAAGGCAACCTTCCGGCGCGTGATTCCTATTGTGTTACCTGTCGTCCCCGGTGTCATCATTGGCAGCTATCTTCTCAGTATTGTGGCCCCGCTTTGGGTAAAGTTCATAGTATACGCCGCTATACTTCCCCTAGTTCTCCTTCAAGCAGCCGGCTTTCGGAAACCCATCAAGAAAGAATCTGCCGCAGGAGTCCCCCTCGGTTTGGGAATTGGACTACTCTATTCCATCACCACGATCTCTGGGCCTCCTATCGCACTCTTTTGGAGCAATCAGGGGATGGCAAAGAACGAATTCAAAGCGGCTGTCGCTCAGGTGCGTATTGCAGAATCGTATCTCACATGCATTTCATATGCCATCCTCGGGTTGTTTACTGCTACGACTTTCCAGCTTTTCACCTTCACCGCGCTTCCAGTGTTTTTGGGAATTCCACTGGGAATGATCGTTGCAGTAAAGATCTCGGCGGAGACTTTCAGGAGATTTGCGATGGCCTTCAATGCCGGTGTTGTCGGCTTTGGACTCGCACAGGTCTTCCTGTCGTTGTTTAAACTCTCGCCTCTTTTCTCCTACTCTTTCTGGGGCGTGGTTGTGGCGATCGACTTGGCTCTACTCTTCAGATATCTAAGGGACCGGAACAAGGTAAAGGAAGAACCCTCGAAACTCGAAGTCCCTCTAACACAAGCAAAGTAAATTCACTTTCGCCTGGGCAGTTCCTTCTGCCTACATTTTTTTCTTTTGCCAGCTTCACTTTTTTCCTAAATTCTTCTTGACGATCACTGATTCTTGTTGAGAATCACATTGTTAATAGGTGACCCTCATCCCTTCTCAACCCATGAGTTGCCACCACCTAGAAGTAAGTGAGTTTGGTAGCTACTCGATAGAACTCGAGGGAGCCCTACAGATCGTCACCCTGCAAAAGTGCAATAACTGCGGCAAGTTCCTTAACTTCGAAGGAAGGGAAATATCTTCTGGACGGATTTCCACTGCTGAATATCCTGCCCGGAAAAGAATGCGCACAGTAACTGCGCAGCTAGATGCCGAGATGTACGATCGACTACTCCATCTTGCTAGAAGTGAAACGGGAGAGGAGAACATTTCGAAAATTATGAACGAGGTCGTAGCCCTCGGACTGAAGCATTACAGGCAGCATCTTTTAGTTCACTGATAGATTAAATTGCGTGAGAACCTCCGAATACGGAGGAAATGAATTCCCTCTCCATTATTGCGATCTGGAGTTCATTATCTTAAGGGATAAGATAAGGCCGGGGGCTTTCTAGCCGGAAAGCTTGGGCAACATCAGAACGCCAGATGCGAAGGAGAGAATCCGGACCTGGCTGAGTGAGGAGCGGCTTTCTCCTGAGGAAGTGCAGAATGCGGGCACTTTTTTCACATTTAAGATCAACGTCTACGGCACGATCATGTTTGTAGTGCACTCCACCCAGTTTGCTGACTCTTTTTCTGTCTCCGCATCCTTCGATCTGACTGGGGACAAAGATCAACGGATTCTCCAGACAATGGACACGAAAAAGAGAACCGAGTTCCTGAGAGACCTGAGCATAGCCTTACTTTCCAACAACGGGATCTGGTATCACCTGATCCGACCCAACCCACCGAACGAGATGAAAGTATTCGAACTCGCCTCGCGTAGGATTTACTACGATACGATGACCAAAGAGAAAGTGATGAATGCCGTTCTGGATGTCCGCAACGCTTCCGGAATTTTCACCTGTCTGTTCGAAAAATACGCGGGTCCTGTCATTGTGCCTAAGCAGGAAGCTAGGGCGTCTTTCATCGGTTAGCCCGCAAGGTCGTAATGCTAGGGTCCTCCAGAGGGGGAGTATCAGAGTAGACGAGCTTACATCACAGCCAAGAAATCGGAGCATTAGTACGCTTATCAAGCACCTACTCTAAGCTCGAGCCCGCATCGTACTCAGGAGGTCATCTAGCATAGCAGATCCGCAAAGCGACATCGAGCAACGTATTCTGGAGTTCCTCCAGAAAAAACAGACAGCGACCAACGCCGGGATAGCCAAGGAGTTTTCCCTGGAAGAGAAATCGGTCAACGAGATACTGAATAATCTGCGAAAGGAGGGCTTGGTGCAATTCCAGCAAGAGTTGCGTCTAACTCGCGGGGAGCTGATCATGGCGAAAATCTCTGCGAAGGGAACTACAACGGTTCTCTCTCCGAAGGTCGAAACGATGCAGCCGAGCATTCGGAAAGGCTACGATTTTGATCACCTATCCTCCGCGATCCGATTCGCCTCTTACGCCCACCAGGACGAGTTTCGTAAGGGAACCACGGTTCCCTACGTTGTGCACCCGCTCGACGTCCTTTCTATCCTTCTAAAGAACGGAGCGAGTGAAGACCTCGCAATAGCTGGAGTCTTACACGACGTCTTGGAAGACACGCCTCACTCTAGAAAGGAAATTCGCAAGAATTTTGGAGATGCCGTGGGGACACTGGTGGAGGGAGCCTCAGAGAGTGAAGCCTTGACCAAGGGAGTTCCGAACGAGGAGAAGAAGAAAACTTGGAAACTCCGCAAGACCGAACGGATTGAGAAAGTCAAGACCTCCGGCAGGGAATTGCGTCTTTTGATTTGCGCGGACAAACTGGCGAATATCAGGGATCTCTTGGTAGACCTGCATGTGCGAGGTGAGCCAGCGTGGGAGAAGTTCAACGCTCCCAAAGAAGAGGAAGAATGGTATTATCGGGAGATCGCTGCCGCCATGGCTTCATCGAAGGGTACTGATTCCGACATTTCCGGAACCGCGGCGTATCAAGAACTCGAACGGTGTATCCAGGAAGTTTTTGGTCCTCCTTGAGAAAGTCAGATTAGAACCGGGTGGGGAGATAGTAGCTACTTTGAAAGCGATGAGAATTGTGGCCTGGGGTAAGCCTCTGGAGCTTCAACAAATTCCAGTCCCTAAGCCAAATGGCAGAGAGGCTCTCGTAAAAATTACCGCGTCAGGTGTCTGTCACAGTGATGTTCACATCCTCGAGGGAGCATACGATCTTGGAGAAGGGCGTAAAATGTCGATGTCCGATCGTGGGGCTTCTCTTCCAATTACCTTGGGACACGAAATAGCAGGCACCATCGAATCTCTCCCTCCGGGAGGGATTTCGGATCCCGCCGGTTTGAAATTAGGTGATCCCGTGGTGGTTTATCCGTGGCTGGGTTGCGGTCAGTGTCGAAAGTGTCGCGCTGGTCTAGAAAATATTTGTGAGGTTAAACCGAGAAGTTTAGGCATTTTCCAAGATGGGGGACACGCAGAATATGCGCTAGTGCCCGATGTGAGATATTTGGTGCCATTGGGTAAGGTGGATCCTGTTCACGGGGCGCTTCTAGGGTGCTCGGGCCTCACCACTTATAGTGCCGTGAAAAAATCCCGACTCGGGGCGAGCGAACTCCTTGTAGTCATCGGGGCGGGGGGTCTGGGTACTACCGCGATCCAGATAGCGAAAAAGACTACTGGAGCGAGAGTGATCGCTATGGATGTGGACGACAAAAAGCTCGATGTTGCGCGGGAAGTCGGAGCGGATCTTGGGATAAATACAAGAGGACTCGCCAACAGAGAGATCCTTTCGAAAGTGAGAGATTTCAATGCAAAGCTGCCGGCGGATGCAGCGATTGATTTTGTAGGCACGCCGGCGACCAGTTCGCTCGGCTTTGATTTGATTGGTCGCGGAGGCAGGCTGGTTATGGTAGGTCTTTTCGGTGGCGAGGGTAAATTCCCCCTGCCCCTTTTCCCCATCAAGTCTGTAGAGGTAAAGGGTAATTTTACAGGAACCCTCGAGGATCTTGGGGAAATGGTCCAGCTTGTTTCCAGAGGCCTCATCAATCCGGTGGTCTCCGAGACACTGCCACTTGAGAAAGCCAACGACGCGATGGAGAGGCTGGCGGCAGGCAAAATTCAGGGTAGAGCGGTTCTAGTTCCTTGATTTGCCGTAGAGTAATTTGATTTGGAACCAGTCGAATTAAACGTCCTGAAGCTCCAAGGCAGAGAAACCATTTTTCTTCTCTGGCCCGACGGCCACAGATCGAGCTACGATGTTTTTCAGCTCCGGAATTTGTGTCCCTGCGCGATGTGTCAAGGGGAACCCGGAATATTTGGCAAAAAATACGAATCCGCGAAGGAAGCAGTACGGGCAGACGTTGTTCCTCAGGAGATCGAGCCCGTTGGAAGATATGGGATGAAGATTACATGGAGCGATGGTCACAACCTAGGAATCTACACCTTCGAATATCTGAGAAAACTTTGTCCCTGTGAAGAGTGCCAGAAGATAAGAACTGCACAGCAAAGCAGTCCTTCAAGGTAGAACCATCCTCGCACCCGTCACCTGTCGGCATTCAGCTTTTCTAAGACTCTCAGACATCTTGAGGATGTGGTTTCAAAGATGAACACAAGACTAACTTACACCGGAATAAGGGTGAAAGACTTGGATGCTTCGATCGAATTTTACACGAAACTCCTCGGGATGAAACAAACCGGAAGATCTAAGATCGAAGCGACCGGTGCCGAGGTGGCAAGTCTCGCAAGCGAGGACGGCGGCCACGAAATCGAACTCAACTTTTATCCCAAAGGGAGTCGATTTTATTCAGAATATATTCCAGGAGAGAGCCTAGATCACTTCGCCTTCAAGGTAGATAATCTGGACAGGGCGCTTGAGGAAGCCGCTCAAGCAGGGTATCCTACGGTTCTCGATATGAAGGGCAAGACGAGCCGGTGGGCGTACATTCAGGATCCCAATGGGATCTATATCGAGCTCTTCGCATAATTCCAAAAAGATTAGTTCCGGGCGAAAAGTGGCGGAATTTCGTCCGTCTCACGCCTAATCTAAATAGGGCTAGCTTCAGATTTCGGGCGGTTATCTGAGTTGCCAGCCCTAAAAAAACCTCTGAGGGAGCAGCATTCGTCACATTCGACTCTCGCAGATTTTATCCTCGGGAGTCAGGACGGCCTAGTGAATGTTTTAGGGATCTTGCTCGGGATCGCAGCTGCGACTAGCGATGTGCGGATCATATATGTGGCTGCCCTCGCGGCTCTAGGTGCCGAGTCAATTTCGATGGGGGCGGTGGCTTATACGTCCACCATAGCCAAGCGCAAACAGTATCTCAAAGAGATCTCCCGCGAGGAGACTGAAATGAAGGACGTTCCTGAGACAGAGGTCGACGAAGTGCGAGATATTTTCAAGAGCTGGGGATATGTGGGTGATCAGCTCGAGACGGTAACCAGGTTGATCGCCTCCAACCGGAAAGCGTGGCTCGAATTCATGATGTCGTTTGAGCTAAAACTTGAGCCTGTTTCGGAAAACGAGGCAGTCCGCAGCTTTGGGATCGTTTTTACATCCACGGTCTTTGGGTCGATCATTCCACTGATTCCGTTCTTTTTCGTGAGCTCCACAAATATCGCTTCAGGCACTATTGCATCAGTCATTCTGAGCGGGGTTGCTCTATTCATAATCGGCGCTTATGAAGCCAGAACCACTGTGGGATCGCTATGGTGGAGTGGCTTGCAAATGACCGCTATTGGGCTGTCTGCTGGATTTGCCGGATATCTGATCGGACGTGTGGTAGGTTCGGTGCCCTAAAATCGAAAGAGGACTTTCCCTCAAACGCAATCAACGCATTCGACCCCGCCTCATTCGATGGAAGACTACCGCTCTTGCGATGTATTTCTCGACAATTGGGATAGCTTGATCAGCGTTAACAATTCCGGATAGCTCCATAGCGAGATCTGGTTCTTCGGCGTACTGTAACCACTTCGCGATATTTCCTGATCCGAGATGATATTCCAGACAGGCGCGATCCTCCCTCGATAGTCGTTTCATCTCAATGTCGAGCTCTCTGACGTTACCGGCGACTCCAATCACCCGGTCGTAGCTCGTGAAGTAAAAGGGCTCGATCTTCTCCTCGCTTGTCATTACAGTCAAGTTTGGTCTCAACTATTCCGTGATATATCTTCCTAACTGAAAAATAGATGAAGAGGGGCAATCATCGAGTTTGTTACTGACTAACTTGAGATATTTGAACGAAATTTATTAGCCACCGGAAGCAAATGTGTGTAACAACTGGGGGATTTTCGGGCAATTGGCGGGTCAGCTGGCGGAGATGAAAAACGCTTTCAGCCGACAATCCCTTTCCAATTTCTTCACAATTGCCAGATTTGGTCCAGACACCCTGGTCATTTTCACTCTACTTACTGGTATATCTCTAGCTTTGTATTATTGGGGCATGTGGTATCTTTCCGCTGCCGTTATTCTTACCTTGATAATTCTGTTCATGATTGAATCCACAGAGACGATCAGTTTGTCACGGGCAGAATACCGGCAAATTCTGGGATCTAAATGCCTCGTAATCCAAAGCGCCACTCCCGGGAGCAGAGGCATAGTCCGACTGTACTCTTCTGCCGGGTGCCTAGATGGCGAACTATGGTCTACCGACTACTCCCAGTCCCCAATACGTGCAGGAAAAATCGCTACTGTGACTGGAATTAACAGCACGATTCTACAAATTGGTCCAAATAATTAGTTTGAAAACTGTAAACTAAACTAGCATCAGGAATAGCTGACAAGAAGCGAGCTTCTTCTTTACTGTAATCTACTCTTCGTCATCATCGTCGTCTGATGAATCAGAGTCATCATCGTCGTCATCCCAGTCATTTTCGTCATCCAGCTCTCCATCTTCTTCTGACATTCTAAACACTTGGGAAACCTAACCGTTTGGGACATATTGATAAGCTAATTGGGTTCCCCGTCGATTTTCTTCTATCAGAATCTTCACGTCCCCCTCCGGTTCCCCCAGAGAAGAATGTGCAAGCGCGGGGTGATCCTGTATCCCCGATTTTCGCAGACTTTCGCAAGCTTCTGTGTACTATCTTTCAAAACCGAGACATCAGTTCCTTCCGCCATCAGAATGATCCTGTTCGGGGGTATTCGATAGCGATGCGACAGATCGTCTATTTCTCGGAGGTCTTGATCAAAAGTTTGAGCACCGACAACATATTTGAAATAACAATTCAGCAACTTGGCAAAATTGCTCAGAGGCTCCTTTCTTTCTCGGGAATGTCTGGAATTACCCGAACTCTCCAATTTCGGAGAGACATTCCACTGATCTACAAGGGAAAACAATTCCACACTAGGCTTGATCGAACCGTTAGTCTCGATCTCGATATAGAAACGATCCTTTACGTCTGCGCTTCGCCTCTTCAGACGCTCAAAAAGTGGAATCAGCTGGAGATGTTGTACTAAGGGTTCGCCCCCCGTAACCACCAGATGATCTATTCCGTAGCTTTCAATCCTAGACGCGGCTTCCTCAATGGCTAGAGCTTGCGTTTCTTCGGAGGTATCGTAAACTCGCAAATCTCCGGGAATTAGATCTCCCCGAACTCCCAATCGGTCCATATCGGACATGACAGTTTGAAGCAACTTCTCACTGTAGAGCCAAGTATACTTGGTGTCGCAATACCAGCAATGTAAATTGCACACAGCCAATCTCAAGAATACGGAAGGAGCACCGAGATTGATCCCTTCCCCCTGTATCGAGCTGAAGATCTCGGAGACCAGCAAGGGCCTCACCTTCTCAGTGGCCAGCATTGACTCGTCTCGCCTTTTTCCCGATACCATGTCCCTCGACTAATATAGGGTTCTGATAAAGCTCCGGAATTCTCAGTGAATCCTCGAAAGCTTCTCCAAAATTCGCTACTCTTCTTCTCCATCCCGGAATGTAGTCGCGTTGGGGGCTGTTCTCAACGAGGAATCTCTTGCCGTTTTCAAAGTCCATTCCAAAGATAGTTCATTGAAAAAGCACGATTTTGGATAAATCGTGAGACCCACTATTCCTTTCCCTGCGTGTTAACTCATGGAGATGTATGACCTCCTCCAGTGCGTCGACAGGGCACTTGACAAGTTCGGCTCGAACACAAAGCAGGCGACCTATTGGACCCTGATGACGAAAGAGGGTATATCGTCTGACAGGATAGCCTCCAATCCAGAAGCGCTTTCCCGCATCCTTCAGGACATCTTTGGAAACGAGGGTTCCAAGATCGTCGAAAAAGCGATTGTGAAAGAGATCAAGAAAGCTTTCAGTCTGGAAAATCCCAGCAGCTATTACAACCTGAGTGACGCACTAGAGACTGCATGCCGGGACCTTCCCGGAATGTCCGAAATGATTTCTGTTTAGCTCTCGACGTACTTCCATTCGAGATACTCGATCAATCGGTCGGAATTTACCGGCTCTCCGAGTGATTTTTCAGCAAGCTCTTTGGGTGAAAAAGTCGCTCCCCAACGATGGATTTTTTGGTATAGCCAATTCTTGATGGGATCGAAAGTTCCCGCCTCTACATTTTCCTCGTAGTCCAGATCTTTCCGAATGTTGTTCCACAGCATCCCCGCGATCACGTTGCCCAGGGTATATGTGGGGAAATACCCAAAGTCTCCATGACTCCAGTGAACATCCTGCAAAACGCCCAGCGAGTCATTTGGCGGTCTAACTCCCAGATAATCTTCCAGTAGGTCATTCCACATTTCCGGCAGCTCGGATGCGACGACTTCTCCTCCAATTACTTTCTTCTCGAGCTCATAACGTAACGCGGTGTGGAAGTTGTAAGTTAGCTCGTCTGCATCCACCCTGATCAGTCCAGGTCTAACCAGATTAAAGTAATAATAGAGCTGCTCATTATTGTAAGGTGCCACAAAATTCAGATTGTCTCTTAACATTGGTCCGATCAGCTGCACGAAGCCTCTGCTCCGCCCGACGACATTCTCCCAGAACCGCGATTGTGACTCGTGGAAACCGTTGGAAGCCGCAGTTCCCAAAGGAGATAATTGCAGCTTCTCGTCGATCTGTAGCTCGTAGATGGCATGCCCTGATTCGT
>JASHXQ010000022.1 GCA_030043455.1 Nitrososphaerales archaeon
AACTCAAAGGATGGAAGCCTCGGGCGGGATTCGAACCCGCGACCTCGACAGTACTGAGCAGTCCCTGAAGAGGAACAAAACTCATCCTTACCAAGGTCGCGCTAAAGCCGTCTGGTTTTAACAGCAGACTCTAGCTAGGCTGAGCTACCGAGGCACGATAAGGAAGCGCGACCCAAACCTTTCCAATTCCGCTTAAAATCTTTCTCGGGAGTGGGTGAGGATCATGACAGCTGGAACCCAAAGACGATAAATTGTCTCGCGTTGCTGGATGAGCCATCTTGAAAATCGTGGACGCTCATTTGCATTGCTCGGAGCTCCCCGAAGATGCCCTCGCAAACTACGCCCACTTCAACAATCTGGAATACACATTGAATGAGCTTCTGGGATTGATGAGGGAAAACGAAGTAGAAATGGGCTTGCTGCTCAGCCCCCCACTCAACGGAGGAGAACCGACGCCCAACGAGCGCATCGTCGAATTGTGTAAGAGGAGTGGTGATCTCCTCTATCCTGTCCTAACAGCAGAGCCAGGAAAGGAGAGCGTCAATGACACCTTATCGCTGGCTAAAGAAAACGAGGATTACATGAAAGCTTTCAAAATCCGGCTAGGATACGTACCGGTGTTTCCTGATGATCCTGTTTTCGATCCAATTTATGATTACGCCGAGAATGAAGAATTGCCGGTGATGTTCCACACCGGAGACACCGCGACGTCAACTGGCAGCCTAATGCACTCCCATCCGTTAACCATCGATCCTCTCGCTAATTCGAGACCGGAGTTGAAAATCGTGATCTGCCACTTTGGCAATCCATGGATCTCCGACGTGGGAGAATTGATCTACAAGCATCCGAAAGTGTACGCGGACATTTCTGGGCTAGTGGCTGGAGACGGAGCCAAATATGCCGCGAAATACCTCGACTCACTCGCGAGGAAGTTGAGCGACGCTATTTTCTACGCCGGCGGTGCAGACAAGGTGATCTTTGGGACCGACTACCCTGTGGAAACCTATTCAGCCGGTCTCTCGCTGCTCCACAAACTAGAAATCGACCAGGAGGATCTGGAAAAAATCTCCCGATCCAACGCGTTGACGGTGTTTTTCCGCTGAGCCAACAGAACCTCGAAATCTACGAACCCCGGAATCTGGCAGAAAGGGAGCAACTCTATCCCATTCTCGAAAGTTCCTTCGAAGGTTGGTATCTGAGTCACTCCAAACGAACCCTTAGAGACATCGAGAAGGTCTTCGCTGCGAGGTTGGAGGGTGTCGACGTCGGGGTCGTGATGCTGAAGAATATCGATCCCAAGATCGGATACGTGTACTATATCGCGGTCTCCGCGGAGTACAGGGGAAGGAAGTTCGGTTCCGCTCTTTTAGAGCATTCCCTGCACTACTTCTCAAATCTAGGCGCTGATACGGTCTTCGCGAGCCTCACGGTGGAACATGGGGGAGAATCCAAAGCCCTCTTCGAAGCTCACGGGTTTGTCGAGACGAACTTCGGGGCGGTCTCCAAGAGATACGGTAAACTGCACGCGATCAACATGTATCGCAAGATGCTCGTCGTTTCCGGCGAGCTCGTCGTCTACAAGGAACTGACCCAGAAACTGGATTAGTTGTAATTGCTCTGCCCTAAAAAGCTAGCAGGCACCGAGCTATTTTCCGGATGGCATTTCATCGAGTCTGCAAGCTCGCGGAAGATCGAAGATAGGTCATCAAATTCGTCAGACTCACGCTGCATGCTGTAGACCACGTAGTAGCGAGAGGTAATCGGACAGTGGAAGTGGATCGACCAGATCTCTCTCGACGAAGTACCGCGTGACATCATCCCCCTCTGGAGCTTGGCCGTGACGTGCGATACCAATGCACGATGACCATCTACCTGCCGCTCGACGAGATCTGAAACCTCCGCCGAACGGACATCTGGCCCCTTTTGCACGCGTTTTACGCCGTAGTCGCGATGCTCCTCTAAAGTCTTGAACTTTTTTTCGGCATCCGCCAGAGGCCCCCAAGAAATGAAGAACCTGTTGCCGTGTGGACTCTGAAAGACGACATCCGCCTTCCTCCGGGTTGTCTTGGGGTTAAATTCCACCCTCCAGTCCGCGGGAATTTCCAATTCAATGCCGTAAACTGCGAATTTTTCCTTGCCCACCTTCACCGGGGCATCTTCCGTTGTGGTCGTTTCCAAATCGGAGTCCTTCTTAATGTCTGGTCAAGCCATCTGCCCTCGTTTGTATAAAGGGTTGCTCTATTTTCACTCTTCGAAAGGGGAAAAATGCTGGCCTAGCCATTGCTAATGTTCTTGGAAGAGAAAGAGGATAGTCGCAGTTTTTAGGACGCAGGAGTAGTGCTACCTGTAGGAGGTTGTCGGTCAGTGATCGGCCTAGAATCGACTACTTCAGCATCTTGCTCCGGAAGCTCGTACCACTTTACCTTGTCGCCAACACGGGATCGCATCTTCCAGCCGAAGGACTTTGGCTCGTCCTCGATCACCTTCCGTAGCTGAGCGAACTTGCTCTTGATCATTGTCTGCTGGTCCGGAGTTAGGGCATAAGTTGGAAGCGAAGATTCGATCCTCTCCAAATTGAGTGTGATGGTGCGATACAATCCCCAGTCCTGCCCACAAACCTTTGCAATATATTTGGCGTTGATTTTTTCGGGCTCGTCTTTGTCAGAGAGATCGTGATCGATGAAAAGAGAGATTACATCCCTGTACTCTCTTTCAGTAATTTCGTACACCTGGAGCTTCGTCAATAACAGATCACATAGCGGCAGCGTAAGCTTGTCCACGAGCAGTCGGTCAGTAAAATCGAGCTTGTGGCTCATTTCGAAGGTGTTCAGGAAAATATCCACGCGGCGTTCGTTGGCGATATCGTTGAAAATCAATCGGCTGTAGCCATTGAGCTTGTTGAAACGATCGCGTGGCGTGTAGCCCAAATCATCGAACAGCTTCTCAATGTCCTTGCGCTGCTTCCGGAAACCCACGAAATCGATATCGACGTATCTCCGGCTCAGGTTGGCCATAACACTGCTAGGATTCCGCAAGCGGAAAGCAAGGCCGCCCAGTAATCGCAAAGTAACTTTTTTGGATTCCGCCATCCCCACTATTCGATTGGCTTCCACAACGACATCTTTGTCTGGCAGGCGATTACTCACGTTATCCGAGATGATGGAGCAACCCAGATGAAAGTAGTATATTCAACATTTTGCCTACTTTCCAATTTAACTTACGAGAATTTCTGGCCTCTCTGTGTAATCTAATAGTACTAGGAAGAATCAAAAGTAACTCGCACGAATCCGCCGCCAATTCTTCCAGAAAACGGCGAGCCATAACGATAGGCCTGTCCGTGATCGTACATTATCATAAAGAATTTCATACATTTTCAATAAGTTGATTAACAGGATCCAACGGCCAGCGGTTTTGCGACCCGTGGCTACTGTTCATTGAGAGAGAAGACGTTTCACCGCTTACTCGAGGGTATCAGGAGATATGGTCTGGAGAACGTAAGCACGCTCTCGAAATGGATCGATATTCCAGTCGAGACGGCGCGATACATGATCTGGGAAGAACTCCCAAAGCACGGTATTTCCGTCGGCATAACTGTGAATTTGCCCCGTATTGGTCTCGGCAGGTGGATGCTTTACTTCCGGCCGGCAGAAAAATCTCTCACTCCCATGATTGAGAATCTTCTGAAGGAGGAAGCAGGTCTCATGTACATCGGAAGAGTGTTACCCAACAACTGCGCTTTTGCTACATTCGGAATCCCCTTTGGAGAGCACTACAAACTCCGAGATCAATTGGAGCAGCTTCGCAGTTCGAACATTATCGCGAACTTTTCGCTAGACGAAATCGAGTTCTTGCGTAATGTCTCCTTCAATTCCAGCTTTTACGACTTTAAGCAGAGAAACTGGAAATTCGATTGGGACGAAGTCGAGAATTACAAGGAACCCTTGTTGTCGCCGGATCTGCCGGAGGATCAAGCTCCGGTGGTGGATTACAAAGACATTCTAATTTTGAAAGAGCTCCAACAAAGTGTGCCGCGGACTCTCTCCAAACTTTCAGGATCCATCGGTCTGGACCAGCACAATCTGAGATATCACTACAAGACCCATGCCCGACGAGCGATCTCTGGCTACTACTTGAAGCTAAGCTCGGAGAACGCGCCGGGTTCCCGCACCTGTCTGATCTTCATGCACGAATTTGGAACCTCTGAAACCATGGACGAGGGAAGACTCGTCGCTTTAAGCATCCCCTTTACACAACGCGTATGGAAAACGGAGAAGTATTATTGCTGGTACACGAGCTGCCCGGGAGAATACACGAACGGGCTGCTGAGGTACGTAAACCGGAAATTTGCCACCATCCCCGGAAAACTGGAAGTGCTCACCGTGGATTCGGAAAGTGAGTTCACTAGTAGCCTGCCACACACGCTGTTTGACGAAAGAAATGGGAACTGGAAATACGAGCCCAAATCTGCACTTTCCGTGATCAAGAAATAGTATATCGCTCGATGTGCCACAAGATGGCACCTGCCTAAATATATCGTTGAAAAATTCTCTAGTCTGAACCTTGTTTCTGACAGTCCGGAAATCTTCGTGGCACGCGAAATGTTCCGGGAGAGTCAACCCTGAAATTCCTGGCGACAATTTGTCTCCGGAGATCTCTGGAATTAATTTTCTATTTCCGGGGATTTTTCACCGGTCAAAATTACCAATTGATTTTTAACGAGAGTTTGGGGCCCTTTGGAAAATTGAGCACGATCTAGGCTCTAAGAAGCGAAAGAAGAAGTAAGAAGGTATGGCCAAGGGCGACGTGGTGGTTCTGGGGGCGGGTTTGATGGGATCCTCGATCGCCATGGATCTGCTGGAAAGCAGCGCTGTGTCAAGAGTGGCGGTGGTCGATTCCAGCAGCGATCGATTGCGAGCGATGCAGGCAAAAGCCTCCAAACTTTCTGGACTCGACCAGACCACTGGGAGCAATCTCAAGCTCGCGGAGAAGCTCCAAACGGTGGAAATGGACATTGTCAAAAAGAAGGAAGAGTTGCAGAGCCTCCTTTCAAAGTACGAACTCGGAATTGGAGCTCTGCCGCATGAAATTGCCGAAGAGGCGGTAAAGTCAGCACTGGAATCCAGCATCAGTTTTGTGGATTTGATCTACTCTTGGCGGCATGACCGATCTACATCGGTCGACACTAAAGCCAAGCAAAGGGGGGTGACAATTATTCCGGCCTGCGGACTGGCACCGGGGCTCACGAGCATTCTCGCAAAAAACTCGGCCGACCAAATGGAAGAAGTGGACTCCGTGAAAATTAAGGTGGGCGGAGTTCCGGAGGTGCCCAAGCAGCCGCTCAACTACAAAGTGGTTTTTTCGATCGAAAGCGTACTTGAAGAATACGTGAGGGACGCCCTGATCGTTCGAGATGGTAAGAAGGTGATGGTCCCAGCCCTATCTGAGGTGGAGGAGCTGACCTTTGCAGAGTTCCCTAACCAGAAATTTGAGGCGTTTGTAACCGATGGCCTTTCGACTCTGCCTGAAACGCTGAAGCGAGTAAAATTCATGGAGGAAAAGACCATCCGATGGCGGGGACATGCAGATCAAATTCAGCTTTTGATGGATCTGGGATTTTTTTCGGAAAGGCCGGTGAATCTAAAGACAACTGGCAATCGTGTATCGCCCAGGGCACTTCTCTCTACTCTACTTGACAAGAAGCTCGCGATGCATCAGGGCGACAAGGACATGACTCTGCTCCGGATCGATGTGCAGGGCAGAAAGCGAAAAGGGGACAAGTCTACGAGGATTCATCAGTACGAGATGATCGACAAGTTTGAAGCAAACTCCCAGACCACATCCATGGCACGCACGACGGCGCATCCCTGTTCCACTGTCGCTCTGATGTTGTTGGAGGGAAAGATCACCGAGCGGGGTTTCATTCCTCCAGAGCTTGCGATCAAGGACGATCGTTTCGATGAATTCCTCTCCCGGCTGGAACTCAAGGGCTTGAACATCAAAGAAAGAGAGTTTCTCGCTGATTAGGGCGTTTCCCTTTTAGGCAGTGAGAAGGACATCCCTTCAATGGCCAAGGGAGGTCGAAAATTCCTTCCCGGGATCCAGGTCGTAAGAAGGGAATTGTTCTGGAAAGATGCTCCTAGCGAGATTCCCACAACTTTCGTGCCGCTTTCTCCGGAAAAAATTATCCTCAATCAAACTGCCGACCTACTCGTAGGAGTCTTTCATATTATGTGGTCGGACATGCCACGGCCCCGGACTTATCCTCTTTGCCTGCAAGATGTAATTTCAGCGTCTGGCGAATACTTGGGGACGAAGCTGAGATGCGGCAATCCCGGCAAGGATTTGTTTGGAGATTTAGAAACGTAGATTATCCGGGGGCTCCTCCGGAGAATCAAAATGAATAAATCAAGTGAAAGGAACGTCGGTTCCTCGCCTTACTATTTGCCTCGGTAGCTCAGCCTGGCCAGAGCGAAAACTCTTCTTTCATTGGATGTGTTGCTCAGTTGCCTTGTAAGCAATAGGTCGCGGGATCAAATCCCGCCCGAGGCTTCCATCCTTTGAGTTTCGAAGTTATCGACGATGACCGAACTATCGAACTCTCAAGCTATCGAGGACCTTTTTGTTTTTGCACCGCCTGTCAGCTGTATCGCCACCCGATATACAGCTAATTATTCGTGCACCAACCCGAAGAATCCTTATTAAAAAAAGTCCCGTTCGAAGCGAGAAGTATGACTCTCGAAATCTCCGAAAAGTCGATGCGGAGAACTGTTCCCTATTTTACAATGGTGACGGTTCTCGCGGTCCTCAGCCTGTGTGTGACGTCAGCAGCTTACAGCGCAGCTCCCAGCGCGCTCACGACTTATCCTGTGACACTCACTGCCCACCCAATGTCCCAGACAGTAGCCCCCGGTGCAACGGCTGAAGTAACAATCGCTGAAAAAAACACTGGCAGCTCTACTTTCATGGTAACCGGATGTGTTA
>JASHXQ010000023.1 GCA_030043455.1 Nitrososphaerales archaeon
GACAGCTGTCGAGAATTTTCAAACCAATTGACAGTTATCCCGCGGAGGCCTCGAACGACTGTTGATCTTACCAGTTTAATATTGACAAATCGAAAAATTGGAGCCTGTTCTTCGACCTAGAGTTATATGGTGGATCATTTTCATGATATCGAATTAGCGTTCAGAGGCATTTGCGACCGGGTAATACCACAGACCAACAGCAGGAACAGCAGCGAATCCCCAGATTGGGGAGCGAGGTCCGTTTCGAAGACGGAATGACTGCTGGACGCGTGCGGGCCCTCAACCTTGACACCTTCGTAGTCATACGAGGAAAGAAGAGAATCCGAAGATTGGTACTACCCTACGATTCTATTTCCTCTATAGGTAACAGGGTTGTAATCCTCCGGGCGACCAAGGCCGATGTCTTAGAGAGTCGATCCCGCCTCTTATCAGGCGACCGAGAGCTCATTACCAAGAAAAGGTTTCTTCGGGAACTAGATCAGAGGCTGGAGCTCGACAACCTCGAAAGGGCCGAAAGAATCGCCAGGATAACTCTTTACTTGATGAGCAAACGCCTTTCTGCGGAACAGAAAAAGCAGCTTAAGAAGAACCTGCCTGCGGGAATTCGAAGCCTGTGGGCGATAGTGGAGCAACAGGGCTCGGAGCAGTATTTCGATACCTGTGATTTCCTCGAACCGATCAAGAAGCAGGGAAAATTCGAAACCATGGAAGAGGCTTACATCGCCGCCCGTGAGGTTTTCTCGTCGCTTAAGCGGATTATGAGCTCCGTCGAGGCCCTGGAGATCTCCCGATCTCTTCCCAGAGGCCTCCAAGACATCTGGGAAAGTGCCGTTTAGCCGTCTGAAACGCTTTGACTGCACAATTCAGCTAGATCCATTACCAATGGATAATCTACTCCTTCGAAGACAGATTTCCCCAAATTCCTGAATCGAGCTTCGTCCACGAAGCGGCGACGATTATCGGGCACGTTACTCTGGGAGACGAGTGTTTGTCGGAGCGGTCGCGGTAATTCGTAGATATTACGGATCTATTCGAATTGGTTCCCGCACCTCAATCCAACAGAACTCGGTGCTCCACGCTCGGTCGGACGAGGTTTGCAAGGTGGGAAGCGACGTGCAAATTGGGCACGGATCTGTCTTGCACAAACAAACGGAAGCATGTAGAGCTCTGCCACAGGGACAAGGTGGGCCGCGAACGAATTTCTTTACTCAAGATTGATCAGTTTTAGCTAAGCTTCATAAGAGCATCTTCTGACTTACAGCAAAACAGTCGAGGATCAAGCTTTGTCCCGAGAATTCAAACTTCCCGATCTTGGTGAGGGGGTCGCCGAAGGAGAGATCGTAAAGTGGCTTGTCAAGGAAGGAGATGCGATTAGCGAGGATCAACCTATGGTCGAAGTGATGACTGACAAGGCAACTGTACAAATTCCATCGCCCTCCAAGGGTAAAGTGGGAAAAATTCTGGCAAAAGAGGGACAGACAGCCAAAGTTGGAGACGTTCTGGTTACTCTTGACGATGTCAATGGTTCAGCAAAGGGTTCCGAGGTTCTTCAAGGAGGTGCTGTGCAGCGTGCACCAATGACTCCAGCATCCTCTGTCCTAGCCTCTTCCCCGAAACCATTGGGCGTCGGAATAGTAGCGACCCCCGCTACGAGAAAGCTTGCCAGGGATCTGAATGTAAATATTGAATCAGTTACCGGTACCGGGCCAGCGGGGAGAATCACGGAAGAGGATATTCGCAAGGCGGTCGGGGCAAAAGGCGCGGCAGCGTCCCTCGAGCGGCCGATAGTTCAACCAAAAACTGCGATTACTCAACAGGAGACTACTCCCTCACAGGTCTCAACGGTCACAACTCCCGGTATAGCGCATATTGTTCCCCAAAGAATCACCGGGCAGATGGAGGAGCGAATTCCAGTTCATGGAATTAGGAAAAGGATTGCAGAGAAGATGACCAAATCCCTCCGGACAACGGCCCAGGTGACTCACGTAGACGAAGTGGATTTTACACAGCTTGCGGCTCTCCGCGAGAAACTGAAACCGTCAGCTGAAGAGCAAAAAGTAAAGCTCACGTACATGCCCTTCATCATGCAGACGGCGGCAGCCTGCCTGAAGGAGTTTCCGTACTTCAACGCCTCGATCGACGATGAAAAACAGGAGATCATCCTGAAGCATTACTACAACGTCGGGTTCGCGACTGATACTCCTAATGGTCTGATCGTCCCAGTCATCAAAGATCTAGACAAGAAAACGATCTTTCAAATCGCGTCAGAATTGGGCGATCTTTCGGAAAAGGCGAGAACAGGCAAGATCGCCTTGGATGAAATTCAGGGAGGAACGTTCACTGTGACAAACGTGGGAACTCTCGGAGGGATCATGTCAACGCCGATCATCAATGTTCCCGAGGTTGCAATTTTGGGAATCCAGCGAATTCAGAAACGGCCAGTCGTCATAGAGGAACAGATCGTTATTCGTGACATGTCCTATGTGTCCCTTTCCTTCGATCATCGGATTGTCGACGGGGCAGATGCCGCCAGGTTCACAACACGGCTGATCTCGATAATGGAAAATCCCGGTCTGCTTATGGCAAGCGGTGTCCGCCTATACTGAAATGGCTACTAATGAACCGGTGATATGATTGTGACCGCCAAAATTAATGAAAAGATCCAGTCCGAGAAAAGAGCATTCACAGTAAACGGAACGTAAAAGGGAGGTGCCTCTCCGGATCGCCTAAATGTTTTGAATTTCCTCGAAATAATAAGCGCGGAGACAACTGGAGCAGCCAGGCTAAGTAACGGTAGGATATTGGTGGCGATTAGGATCCCTACCATGGCGTAGGAGAAAAGTGTCATATAGAGAGACGCTGAAAGGGCTCTTGATCTTCCGAGCACTGCTCCAAGACTGAATTTCTTCGCCCTTCGATAGACCTCGTAAAAAATCATGTCATGATCTACCAGAATCGTGACGGTCATTGTCCCAACCGCTATTGAGACTAGGAGCGCGGAAAGGCTCAACGCACCGGTTTCCACGTAGTACGCGCCCAAGACCGGGATGGGACCGAAGGCAAAGAGAATGGCAATCTCGCCCAAGCCTTTTCCCCGGTAGTCCAGTTTAATCGGAGGTGCCGTGTAGAAGGTGGCGAGAAGAATTCCGGCGACGGCAAAGATGAACGACCAATATCCGACGATAGCGGTGAAATAGAGAGAGATTACAAGACTTCCCAGAAACAACGAGATGGATACCGCTTTTGCACCTTTCAAGCTGATCAGCCCTCTGGGGAGCGGTTTCCACCCTGCAAAATTGGGAGGGAACATCGAATTAGCGATGGCGTCCACCCCATTTTGAAAATCATAGCAGTCGTCGATTGCGTTCGCTCCGAGATGAAGTAGTACAACACCGAGTAGTACGAGAAGAAAGTAACCAATTCTAAATTTTCCAGTATCTCTGAATGCGAGGGCGGTACCCACTGCTGCTGGAAGGAGAATGAGCGGCAGAAACTGGGCACGGGTGAGTCGATAGAAGATTTCCAGTTGGCTAATCCTTTTGATTGTCGGCGCCCGATTCTCCATGGGTCAGTCCCTTCTCATGATACTTACCACTAACGAGTGGTAAAAATAGACGATAAGCTTTGACTAAAAGTTTGTCATCGAGGCCGGGAGCTAAAATCGAGAAAGCTTCAGACTCACGTCGAAAACGTCGGAAAAAGATTCGACAATTTTCTCCTTGACGCGTACCATTTCCACAGGATGAGTGAGCTCTTTTTCCATCGAAGTCATAATCCCCGCTTCAAACCCACATGGTTTGATTTTCTGAAAGAAGGAAAGGTCAGTATTCACGTTGAGCGCTAACCCGTGGTAAGTGACCCAGTGAGAGCAAGCGACTCCGATGCTCGCGATTTTGCGTTTTCCGTCCACCCAGACTCCAGTGAGAGGACCCAGCTTACCGACGGAACTCAATCCGAACGGCGCCAGTGCATCTATTACCACCCTTTCGAGCAGCTCCACATACTGGCGAACACCGAGCTTGCTAGCCGTCAGTGAAGTGATCGGATACGCAACCAGCTGCCCTGGGCCGTGATAGGTTACATCTCCTCCTCGCTCGATTTCAAACCGGGGCAACCCGTTGGCGAGGATGTTCTCCTCATGTGAATTCCTTCCCATCGTGAGCACATGATCGTGTTCGACCAAAATCAAAGAGTCAGGAATCTCTTCAACAATCCTTCTTTCGAGAAGTTTTTTCTGGAAGTCCCACACTATCTTGTAATCGGAAATGAAGCCGAGGTCATAAAGTAAGCCCGGCCTTTTAGGGCGTTCGTGTTGCAATTGTTCCAAAACCAATTTCAATTCCAACGAAGGATCAAGGGGTGCGTCTGTTCATAATATGAATCGCCTTTCCCAACGCATTTTCAGAGGCTTCCATGATTGTCTCGGGAAGCGTGGGATGCGGGTGAATCGTGAGCGCAATATCTTCTAGAGTCGCCCCCATCTCGAGGGCGAGAGTGGTTTCACTGATTAGATCCGAAGCTTCTTGTCCAACTATCCCCACGCCAAGCAAAAGACCGGATTCTTTATCGGCCAAAACTTTCGTAAATCCTTCTGACTCCGGCGAGGCGAGGGCTCTTCCACTTGCAGCAAAGGGGAATTTTCCGGTTTGCAGGATAATGCCTTTGGACGAAGCTTCGTTTGGAGACATTCCAACAATCGCGATTTCGGGGTCAGTGAAAATTGCTGAGGGGATTGCCACATTGTCGAAGGAGCTATTCATCCCAGAGATTACCTCAGCGGCAACTATTCCTTCGCGGGTGGCCTTATGAGCGAGGAGTGGTCCACCCACTACATCGCCTATGGCGAAAATATTCGAGATGTTGGTCCTCATCTGTTTGTCCACCTTGACGAATCCTCTCGAATCTACTTCCACTCCCGCAGTTTGCAACCCAGTTGCAGAAGAATTGGGTTTTCTCCCGACGGAAACTAGGACATAATCTGCCTCTGCAGTTAGTTCCTTTCCATCGGAAACCTCGAAAACTACTTTGGCTCCGTCCGAGGTTGCCACAGCACTTTTCACTTTACTTTTGAGGTAAATCTTTGCATTCAATTTTTGCAAAGATCTGGTAAGCACATTCACCAATTCGAGATCTACGCCTGGGAGCAACTGATCCAAGAGTTCGACGACAGTCAGCTCCGTACCAAACAGGTTGGCATACGCCATCCCAATTTCCAAGCCAATAACTCCTCCTCCGACAATCAGGAGACGTTTGGGCGGCTCCAAGAGAGCGAGGGCCTCAGTGCTGCTGATGATTCTCACCCCATCGAATCTTGCAGAAGAAATCTCGATCGGAGAAGAGCCTGTTGCGATGATCGCCTGATTGAAATTCAAAGAGGTGGTGTGGCCGGCTGGATTTTCCACAATCAGACTGCTGGTTGAGAGAAACCTGGCGTTCCCCTGGATCACGCGTACCTTGTAAGATTTCAGAAGCTGTGAAACGCCGCTGGTGAGTTTTTCCACAACGCTTTGCTTCCACTCCTGGAGCTTCGTGACGTTCACATTGACGGTAGCATCGATACCCATCTTTGAAGCGTTTCGGACGTTTTTCACGAGCTTGCTTGCAGTGATGAGTGCCTTGCTTGGTATGCATCCTATATTCAGACACACTCCCCCAATTTTGTCCTTTTCGATAATGGTGACAGATTTGCCCAGCTGTCCGAGCCTTATTGCCGCAACGTAACCTCCCGGACCTGAGCCGATGACCACGACATCAGTGGTCAGATTTAGATTGGAAACAACGCTCATGAAGAATAGCTAACTATTCGAGAAATCTAGTTGTAGTCAATTTCATATTAACGGTTTTGGCCACGATGTAACCGAAGATCATTTTTGGAACATGAGGGGACGATGATCGCAGATTTCCCAATTCTGACGGGCAAAAAAGTACAATCCTATTTGAGTATGCAAGAGTGTATTGTTGCGATGGAGGATCTTTATTCTAGCGAAGCTGCCACTTACTTGAAGCAACCTAAGCGGAGTGTGACTGTCATCGACCCTGAGTCGGTGATCCTTACAATGCCAGCTTTTTCACAGAAGCTAGATTTGTTTGCGGTAAAAATAGTGACCGAGTTTAAAAGAAATCCGGAGAATTATTCCTTGCCCGTTCAAGGAGGTGTGACTTTGCTCATGGACGCGAAGAGTTCCACAATCCTCGCCATGTTTGACTCTCCCGCAATCACGGCTTTGCGGACTGGCGCAATTTCGGGTCTCGCAACCAAAATCCTATCACGAGAGGACTCTCGCAATGCGGGCCTCATAGGATCAGGTCAACAAGCAAGGGCAATGCTCGAAGCTGTTTGCAAAGTCAGAAAAATTGAGGCGGCAAAGGTCTACAGCAGAAATCGGACAAATGCGTCCAACTTCGCATCGGAAATGCAGGAAAAATTAGGCCTGCCGATCGAAGCCGTAACGGATCGCGAAAAAGTGACTCGAGATGCTGACATTTTGAATGTAGCTACGAACTCTGCGATTCCCGTTCTGGCTTGGAAGGAGATTCATCAAGGCACACACATCAACAGTGTCGGCACCCTTCCTGACAGGCAGGAGTTAGATTCCGAAACAATATTGCGATCAGATCTCTATGTGGATACGAGAGAAGGTGTGCTTTCCGAAGCCGGGGACATTTTACATGCCCTGAAATCTGAAAGACTAAAGCCATCCGATATCCGAGGAGATCTATTCGAGTTAGTATCGACGTCCCAAAAATTCTCGCGAGACAAAGAACGCGTGACCCTTTTCAAGTCGGTGGGCTTTGCACTCCAAGATGTATATGCAAGTGCCTATGTTTACAAGAACTATTCTAGCAGAAGATCAGAAGACAGTTAGGCAGCCCTCGTCATACCTACTTTTTGTTTCCAAGTCAGTATAATCGATTCGCAATTTCCCCTTGAAACCTGGGTCCATTGGCCAGGAAAGTGAGTCCCCAGGGTCCAACTCTCTGTCAACTTGGGACTTACCCAGGCTTGCAATCTGCGCCGAATGGTTACCTACATTTCCGATCCAAAGAGATGTCTTCTCTGGAAAACTGACAAGAAACGAACCTTTGGTGGATCGTTCACACTCGTACCCTTTCAGAAAATAGTCGATCCTGAAACTGGATGGACTCACCCTGGCACCAGAAAGTTTGTAAAAATCCATCTCGACATTTCTGGATTGTTCTTTTTTCTTTCTGGAGTCCTGAGCAGCTCCCTTCGCCTCTAGCATTTCTGACTCGACAAGAAGGGCCCTCGATATTCCAAATTTTACCATTGCTTCAACCGAGCGCAGCAAAGGATGACGAACATCCCGAAAACTTAGGGCGAGCTTAGCTTGTTCAAAGAGAGCGATCGCATTCTTATATCCTTGAAATTTATCCTCGTCCTGCTCCATTTGAGAAGCGGTTTCCAGCATTGCGCATCCTGACATGTAACCTGCCATAAACCCAAAATGCACAGTAGCTCTGAGGATCTCCGAGGCCTTTGAGAAATAGGATAATGCCTCATCAAATTTGGATTCCTCTTTCAGGATCCGTCCTTCCTGAACGGAAGAAAACGCATCCATCAAAGTGGAATACTCCAAAAGCGCTCGCGCAATAGCAGTCCGGTCGGTGTTGGCGTCGTCGAAGAATGCTACAGCGGCGCGCCGAAATCCAGAGTCTGACTCTTGTAACGAGGATCTTCTGTCGAGCGCCAATGCTTCCTCCCACCGCTCGAATCCTTCAGGAATCAAACCAAATCCCAGAGCTTGGCTGGAGAGCTATTGAGC
>JASHXQ010000260.1 GCA_030043455.1 Nitrososphaerales archaeon
GAGGACCATTTGCTTCCTTACATTTTCCAGATTGGATTTGGCGAGATCGATCTTGTCCGCCACCTGATTTCTTAGCATGTCGTCGGCCACCCGGATGTCCTCTTTGGATCTGTAGCCTCGGAGGCCCGGGACCATCATCTGGAGTTTCTTGAGAAACCCTCGGCCCTGATCCACTTGCTGGCGAATATCGGGATTGTCTGCGGAGGCGTCGTCCTGATCCGGAGGCGGAGAAGTAGCAGGCTGGGGCGTTGACATGACTAAATCGGCCTAGCATTGTAAGAATGGCCGAAATGTCGTATATACTTATTCCAATACGACGGGGAAAGCAGAAAATGAAGTGAGCCGATCATTATAGTTCGCTCTCTACTTGCTCTGGATCCGGAGTACCTTTCCGCTAAATCTTCACAGCCCGGAAAAAATAATTCGCCATCCTCGTCAATGATAGAGAGAGAATCGTAAAGCCCAGGACGGTAAGAAAAACGAATTGCAAAGCGGCGAACTGGAATGTCAGTGGGACGAGAAAAAGGATCAAGACAAGGCTCCAGAGTTTTTTAGAATCCCTTAATACGAAAGATGAGACGCTCGCCGAAGTAATCCAAAATACACCGTTTTGAAAGCTGGAGTTGTGGCGTTGGATGTTATCCCTGAGATGATCGATGTGTCGGAGGTACTTCGCCGTTCTGATTCTCAAGGAAAACCGGCGGACTGACTCGACCCAGAGTCTTTTTCACATTTTCGGCATTTTCCAAATTGAAATTATTGAAAAATCCCGGACAGAGAATTCCATGGGGCTTGCCAGATGATCTATTGATCCATTCAAAGGCCGTAGCTTGATCTGAGCTTCGACGGAAGGACACCAATACTTTCTGCAAACGGGACGAGAGAAATGTCCTCGAAAGGAGGATGGTAATCCTTGAAACCCGAGCCAGTCAATATCGCGACGACTCTTCTATCTTTCTGAATTCTTCCCTGCTTGGCAGCTTTTGCCACAGCTGCAAGCGCTGTTGCAGATGAGATTTCGGTAAAAATTCCCTCCGAGGATGCGATCTGTCTCTGAGCTGAAAGAATTTCCTCATCCGAGACAGCTACTCCAAATCCTCCGGACTCTTTGACCGCCACGAGCGAATGATCCGCACCAAAGTTGACTCTCAGGGCTCCGGCGACGGTATCGGAAGTCTTTGTTTCAGGGATTGTACTCAATCCCGCCTCGACTGCTTCTACAGTGGGATCCGCATGCAATCCTTGGGCTACAATCATCTTTGGAAGCTTGTTGATGGAACCCGTTGTTTTGAGTTCTTGAAAGCCTTTGAAGATCCCGTAAAGCAGGTCGCCACCAGCGGTCGGTACCACTATGTAATCCGGTAACTCGGAACTAGCACAGTCGGCGGTGATCTCGTAAGCGACGGTTTTGAGAGCGTCAATCAGCAGAGGATTGTAGGGTGCCCAGACGAAGTGATTCAACCAGCCTGGCAGGGCTTTTTGTGTTTCTAACAGCGTTTTGGCGAGAGATTCTTGCGACTGGAAAATACCCCTCACCCTCATCAATTTAGGTCCGTACATCGCAATCTGTCCTAGCTTGGAAGGAGTTGAATCCTCCCTTACGAGCACCAGGCAGTCGAGGCCTGCCCTCGCTGCGTAGGCTGATACGGCCGCTGCTGCATTTCCAGATGAAGCGGTAAAAACTCCTTTCTTGCCCCATGCTAAGGCCAGCGAGATCCCCAACGAAGCAACACGGTCCTTGAAAGCGCCGCTTGGATTGGCTCCCTCTAACTTGCACGAAAGTTGGGGGGCTCCGATCATGCTTCCATATTTTTTCGCGTCCACTAGTGGTGTCCATCCCTCGCCCATTGTGATGATTTGGTCTCCCTGAACGGGAGGCATCATATCTCGAAACTGCCAGATCGATTTTCCTCTTGAACTGAGATCGAATTCTTTCCCGCTGAGATCATATTTTCCAGTGAGGATTCCGGAGCACTTGGTGCACTTTGCTTGAGTCCTCTCAGGATAAACGGCTTCACAGCTGATGCATTGAAGCGATACAAATCTATTCTTGGAAGTTTCAGAGGGCACTCAGATCTACTTCGAACCGGTACTTGCGGAACTAGATGATCAGTCTTTCCTTCTCACCATGACGATTGGCAAATCGATCTATGCTCAAGCTCGACACATCCAAGTGCGGTTTTTCATCCAAGAGCATTTCTGCCATGATCCTTCCTGCTGCAGGAGAATGCATGAATCCATGCCCGGAAAAACCGGCACAGCAGTAGAGCCCTTCCTTTTCAGGAATCGGTGAGATGATAGGATTCGAATCCGGGGCGACCTCGTAAAGTCCTTGATTTCCAAAAGCAACGGAAGCTTTCCCCAAGCTAGGCACTACTTCGACCGCTTTCTCTAGCAAGTGCTCGTCGTACTCCGGGGGAAAGTGTATCTCAAAACCAGTGTGGCTCCCACGATTATCCCCGATAACAATTCCCTTACCCTCTCTACCGATTGCCAGAGTGGAATCGACGTCAATCAAAATAGGAAAATCTGGCGGGAGATCTGGGAAGCTGTTGGTCACGAGGACCCTCCTGGGGACAGGCATAATTGGAATGTCTGTACCTGCCAGCTTGCCTACTAGACCGGAATAAGCTCCAGCAGCCATGACGAGCTTGGCACACTCTATACTGAATTCAGATGTAGAAAGCCTGAACCCCCTCCCCCGAGATTCAATTCCTGAAACTTTGGAATTCTCCCGAAACTCCACGCCCGCATCTTTGGCGACCGAGACAAAGCCCTGCAGAACCGCGAGGGTGGAGGCATGGCCATCCTCCATGCAGAGCGTTCCTCCGAGAATTCTCTCAAAATTGTAAAAAGGGCATAATTCTTGCAAATTCTCCTTCGTCACTAGATCGACCTCCACCCCTAGACGTTTCTGAACGGTGACGTTCTTTCTCAATTGATCAAGCGAGGCCTCACTCTGGGCGAGAAAGCTGTAGCCATCCATGTGGATCAGCGGATCGTACCCGGTAAGATCTAGAAAGCTCTTTAGAAAGGAGATACTCTCCAGACTCATTTTAATACTCAACTCATTCGAGAATTGAGATCTGAAGCCCCCTAGAGCGGCCGAAGTGCTTCCGCCGCCGGCTCGGCCCATCTCCAAGACGGCTACATTCGATTCTCCTTTTTCAGCGAGATGATAAGCAATAGAAGCACCAATTATGCCTGCGCCAATTATGGCGACCTCAGCTTTCTGCTTCAAATTTCCCAAAGATCCCAAATGCAGAGGGAACGGCGTGACTGACCAGTTACATCAAAGCAGGCTCAGGAAACGCGCTGGGTCTAAATGATAATGTTCACAACAAACGTCAGAATATAGGCGGGGAGTAACGTATACACCCACTCGTGATGCCAAAAAACATCCTTTCGGATCTTCGGCCAGTACTTATCCCCCAAGAAGTCGATC
>JASHXQ010000261.1 GCA_030043455.1 Nitrososphaerales archaeon
TTGGAACAGATCGTCGGCCGAGATGGCATCTTCGCAGACTATACAACGCGATGAACGTGCACCGGCAAGAGCAACACATGACTTGGGCAGAAGTGGCACAAACTCTTGGGTGTACGCCCAATCAGTTAACAGGACTTCAGAAAGCGGGTTACGCGACCAACATGAAACTCGCTATGCGGATCGTCCAGTGGCTCGGGCGACCGGCAGCCGATTTTATTTACAATGCCCGATGGTAATGATCACCTACGTCTCATAGTTTTGTACCATTTAGAGCAACTTAGAAGAGTCTCTGGCACAGGAGCGCGATGGCGAAAACAAAAATTGTAAGAGTCAAGGCTTGAAGGGATTTTTCCGCGGGCGAGATCAGCTCGGTAGTGGTCACTTGGATCTCTTCCCCATTTTCCAGCTTCAGGGCTTTGATGGGAGAAGCTACAGTTCGCCTTACGGATCTCGCCTGAAGACTCAGGGTTCTCTGCACATAGGTGAGAAGCCCGATAGCTAGGGATGCGAGAACTGCCCCCACGCTAAATGATAGGGCGTTGACGAAGTATCCTGTGAGAAAGGGAAGCACTCCCCAGGAAATCGAAAAAACCAGCATATTGTGAAATCTTTTGTTGAATGCCTCTAGATTGTAAGCTAGTGCGAAGAACACTTCCGCCACGATGATTGGAAGCAAGAGGAATGACAGTGTCACAACATAGTAAGTCCCTATCGCGGCTGCGAAAGCTAATGAGAGAAAACCAATCAAATAGAGCTTCTTTTTGGACAGCCGGGTTTTCAGAGGATTGCCCATCGTTTCATCCAGCGCGTGCGCCCCAATACCCAGCCCTAGAAAGAAAGCTACGACGACGGCGATAGAGCGTTCCGGGTGGATGACCGGTGCGAGTCCGATACCTACGATTACGTAGGACAGGTGCCAGAGAGTATAGGGTGGATGAAGGAGATTGGTGAGATCCGCGAAAGCTCCATGACCCGTGACCGTGTACCAGGCGGGTTTCTGGATCGTCATGTCTCCTTATACCCGGAAACTAGGGCGGTCACTCCATGGGTCATCCTCTTGATGTCGACTTTTCCCAGACCGGTTTTCTTCATGATCCCGGAGAGCTCTTCTGGAGTCTTCGATCGCTGAATGGATCCTGCAAGGTAAGAAAAGATACCGTTCCAGTGCCTCGAGATCATGAGCCCGAAGACTGGCAGGATTCTGGAGGAGTAAAAATTGTAAAAGGGAGCGAAAATACTCCCGCGAGGCCTAGTGAAATCCATGGATATTACGGGACAGCCTGCCCTAACACACCTGCCCATTTCACGGAAAGTGGCCGGGATACTGGAGACGTTCCGAGTCGCGAGACTGATCGTCGCGCAGTCAAATTCACCGGACCTCAAAGGCAGGTTCTCCGCTCTAGCCTGGATCAGATTGACGTCGAACTCCTTCTCCATTCCTTTGAGATGGTGGTTAGCTCTCACCAGCATCTCTCTTGTAACATCCACGCCCACTACCGTGTCACCCCGCGATGCGAATTGAAACGATACGAGCCCGGTCCCACAGGCGATATCCAGAACTCTTCCGCCCTTGGCAGGTAGGTCAGCCTTTTCTACTATGGAGTTCCGCCAGTAGTTGTCCCGGCCTAGACTTAGAATTTTTAAAAGAAAATCATACTCGCGGGGCCCCTCGGAAAATAAGTACATGACGAACTTGGCTTTTCGATCCGCCGAGCTGAGTTCGGTTTGCAGCTCAGCGTATTTTCTGGGAATACGCCTTACGCTTGGTGCAGCCACTTGCAAGAATGGTTGATTTCTGGGTGAGTTAGGGCTGAATTTATGGCTTGACCCGATTTTTCTCCTGCCAAGCGGCCCAGATCCCGAAGAATTTTGCAGAAGATAGTTATCTCTAGGCGGGAGGCGCTTCCGGCGTGTCTTCGCCTCGAACCGCTTTCTCGTAGGATCTCTCTACGAAATACTGCTCGTAGAGGGACACATGTTGATCTTCCAGGTTCATCAGATACTCATGGACTCGCTGGGCAGCTTCTCTACCGGAGCCCATCGCCTTGACGACCAGAGTCTCGCCGGTGGTTACGTCCCCCGCGGCAAAAACTCCGGTCATGGATGTCCTGAAATGATCGTCAATCGCAACGGAGTTCTTCCTTCCCGTTTTCAGTCCAGCACTTTTCTGAACGGAAGAATTGGGACCCCGCCCCACAGCCAGCAACACGGCAGAACAATTTACGGAATACTCGGCGCCTGGTACGGGTTCGGGGCTCCGTCTCCCGGTGGAATCGGGCTCGCCGAGCTGCATCGTATCCATTAGCACCGAAACGAGTTTTCCGTTCTCGCCGGTGTATGCTCTGGGATCGGCGAGGAACTTGAACTGGATGCCTTCTTCCTTGGCCTCCTCCAGCATGATTGCATCCGCCGGCATTTCTGTCTCGGTTCTGCGGTAAACGATCGTGACATTTCCTCCTGTGAGCCTGAGGGATGTCCGGGCTGCGTCAAGCGCAGAGTCCCCGCCGCCCACGACAATGATTTCGCTTCCTAGCTCATAGGTTGGATTTTTCAGATAGGCATCCACACCGTGAAGAAAAACATCTTCCAGGAACTGGTAACCATCAAACACTCCCATCAGATCTATTCCGGGCGTATCCAGCTCCACGGGATCTTTCGCACCGGTGGCGATCAGCACGGCATCGGCTTGGTCCGAGAGAAGTTGAGAAAGAGTAACATCCTCCCCCACTTTGACTCCTGTTTGGATTTCGACTCCCCGTTGCCTGATCCGGTCCGCCTCGAATGTCAGTACGTCTTTTGGAAGATGGTAATCCGGGATTCCATACCAAGCGGTGCCCCCGATGGCGGGAAATTCTTCCAAGATTTTCACGGAATGACCGTAACGCTGCAAAAGAGCTCCGGCGGCAAGCCCACAGGGACCTGCACCAACAATGACCACCCGTTTTCCAGTTTTCGGGTTGGCAATGGGATCGGGTTGGTGGCTTTCTGCAGATTGCTCCCAATCCGACACGAATCTCTGGAGCATACCGATCGACACAGGTTGTCCCTCCCAGTGCATCACGCAGGCATCTTCGCAAAGGCCCTGAAGCTGCGGGCAGCATCGAGCAGTCACTCCTAGAAGATCGTTGGTGTCGGAGATTCTGACAAAAGCCGTTCGGACATCTCCCCTCGAAACCGCTTCGCACATTCCACGCACGTCCATCTGGACCGGACAAGCGTCAATGCAGACCGGTGTGCCACAGATCAGACAGCGCTTGGCTTCCTCCATGGCCTCCTCCAGAGTGTATGGTTGTTCGACCTCGGAGAAATCCTTCTTTCTTTTTTCTGGATCGGATTTAGGAAAGGGGAAGGGTCCTACCCTGTCCGGAGTTACTTGAGTGCTCAACTGTTAATCTCCTCTTTAATTACCACTAGGATGCAGGTTCAACCAGTCGAATAAAGTAGATACGAGGCTGCGGATAATGGAAGACCAATCTCCGCCAATTCCTCATCCAAGAAGACTTCGTGCCCTAAACTTCCGAGACCATCAAGCCTTCCCACTTCTACGCCCCGATGTTTGTTCAGTTGTTCACGGGTCATACGGTCTATTTCGTCCACACTTTGATAGGGGAGGTGATCCAAACGGGAGATGTATTTCAGTCCGTGGAGGTGTCCCCGCATCGACTTGCCCTGCGGCAAACTCTTGAAAAGGTAAATTTTTCCATTGTAGAAAAAACAACCAGATTTTATTTCCAGAATCGATTTCCCTGTATCATCGTAGACTGAAGTTGAGAAGGGGGAGATGGTTCCGTTGACTCTGGGATCGAGATACAAAACGCGATGAGTACCGTCCTCATATTTCAGAACCGTCCGCAGCTCTCTAGGGATTTTATCCAAATAGGCCGTGAGTCTCCCAGAGTGCTTAATTTCCGCCTCGTTTGGATCGCCGGTCCTTGTGATGACGTACTCCTCCAAATTTTCCCCGGAAATCTCTTCGGCCGATCTTCTGCATTAAAGTTTCATGAAAGGATTAACAGAAAAGTCTTCGAGTGACGGCACGTCAACCACCTCAGTTAAAAGGGAAATTTGTAGTCGTATTTTACTCTACTTGAGTTCGGAAACTGCGACCGTGAGAGATCGCGTCAAGAGGATCAATCGTTCTGATCTTTTTTCTTACAAGCCAATTTCAGACTACGGATTGATCGGGGACATGATCACCTGTGCACTGGTGGGGATGGACGGCTCGATCGACTGGCTCTGCATCCCAAGGTTCGATTCTCCCAGCGTTTTTGGTGCGATTCTTGACGCGCAGAAGGGTGGACGATTTCGGATTTCCCCGGCGGCTGACTCATTCGACAGCTCGCAGGCCTACGAACCTCTAACCAATATTTTGCAGACTAGCTTTACCGTAAATTCTTCCAGAGCGATCCTGACCGATTTCATGCCCTGCTTCGAAGTGGGAGGCACTCTGGTTTCCGCGGGCGAGCTGCATCGAAGAGTGGAGTGCGTCGAAGGCAAGATGCAACTCGAAGCCTACTATGAACCACGACCGGGATATGGAATCCAAGTTCCGGATATCGAACCAGTGAAGAATGTCGGCTATGCTTACTCTTCGTCAAGCAATCCAGATCAGAGCTTCACCCTTCTGACCCGGTTCGAATTCACAGAGGTGGACAAGGGCACGATTGTTTCCTCGTTCGAATTGAGCGCCGGAGAAAGAATAGAATTCGTCCTCCGGGAAGGTGCGGGCAGGGTGCATCAAATGATCGATTATCGTACCGAGACTAAACTGAGAGAAACGCAAGAGTACTGGAAGAAATGGATCGCAAAATGTCAGTGCAAGGGCAAATGGAGCGATCAGGTGCTGCGCTCCGCCCTAGTGCTCAAGCTTCTCGTTTACTCTCCCACTGGCGCGATCCTCGCCGCCCCCACTACCTCTCTGCCGGAAGAAACCGGGGGCAGCAGAAATTGGGATTATCGTTTCTCCTGGATCCGGGATTCTTCGTTTGTGATCTGGGCTTTTCACTCTCTGGGACTTTCCGAAGAAGCCAACAGTTACTTGGACTGGTTGCTCTCGGCGTTCTGTCTAACCATAGATAACATTCAACCGATGCTGGGAATAAATGGGGAGCGTGTTTTGATCGAAAAGGCTCTGGATCAACTATCGGGTTACAAAGGATCGTCTCCAGTGAGAATAGGCAATGACGCTTGGAGGCAGTTCCAGCTGGATCTGTACGGGATTTTTATCGACGCGCTTTACTTCTCTCACAAACACGTACGTGACGTGGATCGCAAAATCTTCGATTATCTGGTTACACCGATGATTATGGAGTTAGAGGAGATCTGGACCAACCCAGACTGCGGCATCTGGGAGGTGCGCTCGGAGAAAAAGCAGTTTGTGTATTCCAAGATGTGGGCCTGGGTTGGAGTGGATCGTGCGCTGAAAATTGCAAGTGAGCGAGGTTACACAGAAAACCTGAACAGGTGGTCGACTTTGAGAGAAAAAATCCGGGAAGAAATTTTCTCCAAGGGATATGACGAGGGACTGCAAAGTTTCGTAAGATCTTACGGCTCAAAAGAACTCGATGCGGCCAACCTGCTCATGCCTCAAGTCCGGTTCATCGCAGCGAGCGATCCGAAAATGAACTCCACGATCAATGCCACGATGAAAGGTCTGCTTACCGAGGGGAAGTTCGTCTACCGGTATCTTGGGGAAGACGGACTTCCGGGGAAAGAAGGAGCGTTTCTCATTTGCAGCTTCTGGTTGGTTAACTGCCTGACGGCCGCCGGTAGGCTGGAAGAGGCTGAAAAAATCTTGGATTCGGTATCCGGCTACGCAAATCATCTTGGGCTTTTCTCCGAAGAGGTGGATCCAGATACCGGTGAGCTTCTGGGGAATTTCCCGCAGGCGTTTACTCACATGGGCTTCATTTCTGCTGCGGTGAATCTGAGCAAAGCACTCGAAAAGGCTCAAGAAATCAATGGAGCTAGGAATGGAGAACGCTCAGACCGTAAGACTGGATAATCTCTAGGATCTTGGGCCATAAAGAGTAGAGCTCGTAAAGCACCCCCGCCCAGAGGAGGATGGAAATTCCCCAGACGGAGAGGAATTTCCGAGAGGGTAGGATGCTCACTGCGCCACTTCTTTCGGAAGATCCTCGGGCAAGTAGTTTATCTTAGTCTCTTGAGAAATTTCGTTGATCTCCGCAATCTCCTGATTGGTCAGCTGGAAGTCGACCGACATGATGTTTTCTCTGGCCTGCGCCGGATTCTTGACGCCCGGGATCGGAATGACGATGGGGTTGGAGGTAAGCCAGTTCAAGGCCACTTGGGTAACGGTGCACATGTGATTCTTGGCAATCTTTGCCAGCACCCCGACGACCTTTTCAATCTGCATCATGTTTTGAAGATTGAACAGGACGTTTTCCACCCGGACGTCCCCGGTGGGAATGTTCTTTGAGCTGTATTTTCCGGAAAGCGCCCCCTGTGCGATGGGACTCCACGCGAGGATCACAATGTTCTCCCTCCTACAGTACGGCAGCACTTCTTCTTCGATGTTCCGCTGCAGGATATTGTACCGCAATTGGTTGGATACGATGTCTGTATGAGATAGATAGGATCTGGCTTCTTCCAGATCTCTTACCGTGAAATTGCTCACCCCGATCGCTCTAATTTTTCCTTCGAGGTACAACTTTTCCAAAGCCTTGAAAGTCTCCTTCAGGGGAATCTGTTCCCACGGATCCGGCCAGTGCACTTGGTACAGATCGATCTGATTCACTCCCAGTCTCCGCAGGCTCCCCTCCGCCGCCCTCTGGAGCTCATCGTATCGCAAGTGAGCCGCAGCAACCTTGGTAGCAATAACGAATTTGTCCCGCCCCAACAGAGCCAGGGCCCGGCCAAGTACTTTTTCACTCCTGCCCCCTCCATAGACCTCAGCAGTATCGACCAGATTCACTCCGAGATCTCTCGCAACTTCCACTGCCTTAACTACGTCATCATCGTTCCCGTGCCACTCGTCGCTTGCCTGCCAGACGCCGATACCGATTTGAGAAACCTTGATCTCACTCTTACCGAGGTTTATGGTCTTCATGATACCCCGGAGGATGGAGGGTACGATTGTAAATTTGTCGGGAAGGAGTTTCGGTCGAAGAATAAGATCGAAGCTATTGCTATATCGGAATCCGGTATATGTCATTCGAGGAAGCTTGAGTCGTCAAAGTAGGAATCCTCTTCGCCCATCGCCTTTCTGATCGCTTTCGTCAATTCGGATTCTTCCTCTTCTTCGCGGCGCTTGGTCGCCTTTTTGAGTAGCTTTCCCTCTGGGATTTTGACGGAGCTCTGGGGGATAGACTTCAATTCCTGTTCGACCTTATCGAGGACCTTGGTCGCAGTCTCCGCTAGATTCGCTTCCTCTTTCTTTCGATCCACCTCCTTGGATCGCTCTGGTTCCGCGTACCTTACGATGACCGGAGGCGTAGCAACTTCTTTGGGAATTTCGGCGTAACTTATCTTCCCACCAATCCAGCCCTCGCTTTCATAATTTTTGAGAACTTGGTTTAAGGTCGCGGAAGAAGATGCAGACATCGTGGGAACGGGTGTCTCAGCTTTGGTTTCCCCGTCGATCGAACTTATCACCTTCTCTATTTCCTCGAGTGCCCTGATCTTCGCTTGGTTCTGCTGCGAGAGGGGTTTGCTCTGGACATTTCGTTTGTCAAGGAGCGCGACGAAAAGTCGATTTGGACCCGGATCGTAGAGGTCTTCCACGACCGTGGTCTCGCGATTTTGAAAAGCTTCGATTAAACCTATCACGATCCCGTGGATGAAGTGATTCCCTCTCGCATCGCCCTTTTCAGAAAGGGGTGGGTCTCGCACGATTGCTTGGAGTGAGTTTCCGTCGGAATCGAGGAAGCTGAAGCGCCCCAAACCGGCTACTTTCAGGTATTCGAGAACATTATCATAGACTATTTTTTCCGGTAGGCTGCTGGATAGTTTCATTCTGATCTGTCGGACCACATCCACGGCGTAAACTCGTCCCACCTCTGTGAGTACCTCCTTTTGATCCGGAGTTTTCAACTCCCGCTCAAGAAGAAAAGTGATCGATGCATCCAGAGCGATAACGCGGTTGTCCAGAAGAGTTACGGGAAAGGAAAAGCCATCAAAGATGCGATTGTCCATCCGAATCGAACGTGCCGTTCGCACGAACTTTAGCAGTCGTAATTCAACTATCAGGCCATCAGGAGTAATATCCGCATTGCGCATGTCGCAGGTTAAGCAGACTACAAATTCTCGTTGGGCATCGTCGGTATAGCCCCACTGAGAGAGAATTTTCACTCTATGTTTCAGGAAAACGCTCAAGACTTGCCCCTCTCCAGATGTGCGCCTCTCGTCCCTTCCGGAGATCAGGAAGGCAAACTTCTTGGGATCCCCCACCGTTGTCTGACCCAGTCGGTAGGGGTAGTAGTCAGGATTCGACGCGGACTGATCTCGTTGTTGTGCTGGAACCATACTCCAGTCTTCGCCAGAAAAGAAGGAACGCTTGGTATACCGAAGTTAGAGCTAATTAAGAGGAATCGGAGCCGGAGTTAGTACCAGTCAGGGCAGATATATATCGGACGTACTTCCTGCCGCGTAAAATTATCTTCCCTCCCCGAGTCTTCAACCCTTGAGTCTGGCCCATCACATTCTTTTGCCTCTCGTTCGATTTGCTCTAATCTCTGAAATACGCCACCGGTTTTCGCTCGGTCAACCGCTCTCTTCTTAGGGCAGCGATTTCTTCGTCAAAGGAGAGATTCACCACAAACATATTCGCGCCAGAAACGGGTTTGACGAGCTCTTTTACCAGCATGATGCCCTGAGACTTCTTATAAGAAAGAGCAAGCAGCTCACTTTTTCCCGGGACTCGTGCACCCAAAAATGGATTAGGGGCTATGATGGGCACCCTATTTTCCAGAACACGGGCGATCAGATAGGATCGCCAGGGGCTGATGCCTTGGGCCGTGATGAGGGAAGGATTGAGCAAGAGTTCAGCGCCTTTCAGCACGAGAGTTCTCGCACTTTCAGGGAAGACAACGTCGTGGCAGACCATCACTCCAGTCGAGATACCGTTGATCTTGAAAGGCTCGAAGGAGTCTCCACCGACCGCGAGTTCGTTCTCCCGACGAAAGAGATGCACTTTCTTCTGTTTGGAAAGGACCTTACCTTCGGGGGAAATCGTGGGACTGAGAAAAAAAGTACTCTCGCCCATTTTCTCAAAGATACCTCCCATATTGATGTACGCGTCGAGTGACCTCGCAAGATCCTGAAACGAGCCGTAGAGGGGATCGTCGTCGCCGGTAAGAATTCTCTCGATCAACCAATGCTCGGGGAGACAGATCAATCGGGCCGAACGAAGCTCGGCAGCTCTCCTCGCCGCCTTAATGACCTCTCGGATTGCCCGGGCTTCATCTTTCGGATAAAGATGGCTCTGGATGGCGGCTATTCTCAAAATTGCCATGATCGTTCTAAAAATTGACCAGACGTCTTTCTATAAGGAAATCAATGATCTGATCTGCAATTGCGTCTTTGGGAGCCCTCTCCAAAAATTTGGCTTCACCTTCCTTGGGTATGAGAGTCACCTCGTTCTCGTCCGAACCAAACCCGATGTCACCCCGGCTCACGTCATTAGCAACGACGAGATCCGACCCGGAGCTCTCCAGGCTCTCTCTTGCCCGGTTGAGGAGCTCTGCCTTACCGTACTCTGCCTTGAAAGAGACCACGCACACTTCCGGGTGCTTTTCTTTGGCTGTCTTGATGATTTTGGGTGTTGCTCCAAGCTCTAGAGTCAGGTTCTTCTTTTCACGGGTACTGATCTTCCCGGTTTTTGGATGGAGCACGGCGTAATCCGCCGGAGCCGCTGCTGCGATGAACACGTCATACTCGCCGGTGTCGAGCTCTTCAAGAACCACCTTCAGCATTTCTTCGGTGGTCGTGACATGTCTTACTTTCTTGATCCCCGGCGGGATTTGGACACCTGGCCCGGCAATCAAACAGACATTCCCCGCTCCTCCTCTTATGCAGGCTTCAGTTAGGGCAACGCCCATTTTTCCCGAGCTACCATTGGAGATGTAACGTACCTGGTCAATGGGTTCTCTGGTGGGTCCAGCGGTTACCAAGAACCCCAGAGATTGCAACTCATCCGGGGCTGACTCCTTCATTTTTCCCGCCCCCAAGGCAACTATGGTGGCTGCGAGAATTTCTTCGGGAGTGGCGAGCTTGGACTTGGATTCCTCGAGCCGTCCCGAGACAAGAACCACGCCGGTTTTCTTCAGTGTCTCAACCGATTCCTGCAAGATGGGGTTCCGAAGCATGGGTTCGTGCATAGCAGGTGCGATCACGATTGGTTTTCCTGAACCGAGAAAAGTACAGAACAATATGGCTACAGGATCGTCAGCGATTCCGTGGGCGAATTTGGAAATGGAATTGGCAGTGCAAGGTGCAACTAGAACCGCGTCTACTAACGAGGTCAGCTGCACATGCTCCACCCGTCCAGTGATTTCTGTAACTGGTTTGTTTCCCGTAGACCATTCGAAAATCGCCGGGGAAACAAGTTCCGCTGCTTCCTGTGTCATGACAACCGTGATGTCGGCTCCATGGCGCATGAGGGTCCTAGCGATCCTCGGGGCCTCGAAAATAGAAACGCTCGCCGTAACACCGAACGCAATTTTCCTGCCCGAGAGTTCGCTCCCGTCAGAACTAGTGATCTCTTTCAGGTACAAAGCTTCTTCCGCTGAGCTTACTCCGCATTGGTCGACGGGCTTTTTGCTTTTTCCTCGGCAGGAAAAAATGGGACATGGACTCTTCCATAGCCCATTTCTTTGTCCGCTTTACTTCTCTCTTATCCGAATTACGTATCCGAGACCGCCGAGAATCGCTCCAAGGACAGCAATAAGGACAAACAGTCCGATCCAGAACTCTAGCCGCCCGAGATCGGTTAGGTGGATTTGCAGGTCTGTGTATCCGAGACCTCCCCCAGAGACCGGAGTTTCATCGTATCCTGCAATGTAACCACCGTAGGTCATTAACAGCATCGAAACGGCTACTCCCACGTTCATGAACAGATAGTGTCCCCAGGCGAGCAGGTTTGTCAGTCCGCGGTACGGCTTGCCCTGAATACCTTCAATGTAGAAATAGAACATCGAAGTAACGGCGACTCCAATGACTCCAACTACAACATACAGAATGTAGCCCGTGAACATCCAAGTCCCGCCTCCGCCAGAAACGATTACTTTTGCGGGGCTGAAGTACCAATTGATTCCTAGATAACTCTGGGGTTCCACGATGAGCACCGTGGCGATGGCTGCGATCAAGCCTTGAGCCACGGCTGCCCAGATGAACCTGCTTGACCACCTGCTTGCTACTAATTTAGACGCAACGTCTTGTTGCAATTTCTTCCCATCACAATCCTTCATGAAGCGTGGGGGAGTCAATCCGGCAAAAGCTCGTCCGTACAGCTGCTAGCGTTTGCATGCAACGAGAGTGACAACGTCAGCAATGTAAGGGTTTTGAACCATCATATTTGCGCTAAACCAAAACCGCCTGCAGACTGCCATCGCTAGAACAAACTTTGGTGTTTATCTAGGAGAAAGGAATCGACTGAGCGCGCCTTCGAGTTTGTAAAATCGGTCCTCACCGTTATGGATAGAGAGTAGCAAAAGAAGAGTAGGAGTCGGAACCCTGAGGATTTGGGCTAAGAAAAAAGGATTGTAGTTAGCGCAGCTTTTTTTTGGAAAATCAAAGCGAACGTTTCTTGAGTATTGACAATCCCCTCAAAAAGTCGATCCTGCTGAACAATGACAAGCAGTATTTCCCGATCATACTCATCAATCCCTATATGATTGGATGGCAGCTTACTCTCGAAAAAGAGAGTTGCAAAGACTTGGCTGACCTCGTAATCGAAAATTTGTCGAAGAAATACGGGGATGTAGTGGCACTGAATGATGTTTCCTTGCGAATAGGCACAGGGGAAATCGTGGGCCTTCTGGGGCCCAATGGTGCTGGAAAATCCACACTGCTGAAAATCATCGTCGGTATTCTTCGGCCCACCACCGGCAAGGTTAGGATAGGTGGGATTGACATTCTAGAAAACCCCGAAGCTGCTAAGAAAATCATAGGCTATGTTCCGGAGAATGCATCTCTTTACACCAATCTAACGGTGTGGGAGTTTCTCAGCTTTGTGGGAAAGATCCGAAGCGTCCCAGGCGACGTCTTGAAAGAAAAAATCTCGAGCTCATTGAAGACCTTTGACATCGAGGAAAAGCGAAATGCGTTGATAGGGAGTCTGTCCAAGGGGACAAAACAAAAAGTAGCGATTATAGCATCCACGCTCCATGATCCAAGCTTTCTTGTACTGGACGAGCCTCTGAGCGGTCTCGATCCCAGAACCCAGAGGTTCGTGAATCAGTGGATAGCCCAAACAGCGGCGGCGGGAACCACTGTTTTCCTTTCCACGCATAATCTTGACATCGCGCAGGAATACGCCAGCAGGATCGCGATTATCGATCATGGCAAGATCGTGGCGATGGGAGAGCTTGATTCCCTGAGAAAACTCGCCAACTCGAACAAGGACGCGAAGCTGGACGACGTGTTCCTGAAACTTACCGAAGATGTTCCCGCCTGATTAAATCGTGAAGCAGTCTTTTGAGCTTCCTCCAGTCGTGGCAGAACATAGGTCTCCTCACGAGGTACTGGATGAAAGGTCGATTTTCAAAGGCTACAGCTCTTGGAATGTTGCTGGGAGAAGTGGCGTTCTCTGCCTTTGTCCTCTTTGCCGGAAACATCTTCCTCTCCTTCACAAGTCGCTTTGGAGAGACTGGGGGAGCTCAGCTGTCCGAAGTTTCGTGGAGTCTAGTGTTGAGCTTCTATCTCATCGGGCTGATCCAAGCGGGATTGAGTGGGTTCGGACTGCCGATCATTTCGGCGGATATTGATTACGTGTTTACCTCTCCGATCAAGACCTTTCAAGTATTCGCGGCAAAGATCGTACAAAGCTCCCTCACGCTCATACTTACAGTTCCCCCGATTCTTTTACTCTATCTCAGATCAGCCTTATTTTACAAGACTTCCATCGAGACTGCCCTAATCGCAGGAGTGATAACCCTGGTCTATTTTCTGCTTGGGCTAATCCTGAGCGCGGACATTACGCTTGCCTTCAGGGCCAACTCTGATCAGAAGAGGATTGCTGTTCTGAAGTACCTGTTTGCAGGAGTGATTCTGGGAATAAGCTTCATTCCCCTAGTTTTCCTGGTTCCCGGTGCGAGTTCGTCTTCCTATTCCGGATTGCTATCATCCCTAATAAGAACTCTGCCGAGCGGCGTGGTTGCGCAGATCTCGGTGGGCTTAGTCAGTGGCCTTGCGATCAGTTTTGAAAATTACTTGATCGATTTCGCAGTTCTTGGTATCTGGTTAGGGGCTGTTATCGTGATTGGAGCGAGACTTTCCCAGCAACAGTTCTACGAAGCGCTACAATTCACGGATAGGTCGAATCGAGACTCGGCTTCCGCTTCCGACAAGGTATCCACTACTTCGACATTCACCCTCGAAAGTAAATCAGTATGGCCGGTGGTCTCTGCAAAGGAAAAAATCGTGATGAAGCGAGCCAAGGAAGGACGGGGTCTCTTCTTCAGTGCCCTAATCCTTTCCTTATTCTTGGTAATATACGCTCTCGCCGGCACTTTCACGTCTTCACCCACCTCATTTCTCCTAATCCTGTTCATCATCGGATCCTTCGGGTCAGGAAATGCCTGGAGCTGGATAGAAAAAGAGAGGCTTTGGATCCTGAAGACTTCGACGATTAGCCTCCGGAGGTATGTAAAGCAAGTATTTCTCGCGAGGGTTACTCCTCTGTTGCTTTATCTGGCGCCAGCCATAGTCGCTGTAGGGCTCGCTTTAATCTATGCTAATTGGGGAAATGCTGCTTTTCTCTTCCGGATTCTGCTCGCTCTTGTGGGAGCTGTGGAAATTGCAGCGATCACGATGGGTGGGAGCATGTACTTTGCCTCCAAGTACGCCCAGAGTTCCACTGACGATCTTCTGTCTTCGCAAGGCCAGGATCTTACCAACTTGAAGCGGACGATTTACCAGACAATTGTGAATCTACTATTCGTGGGACCGATCATGCTTCTAGTTCTAGTGTCCACCTTCATCGGAAACGGCTCGATCGTATTAACTTCAGTAGCCATTTCTCTTGCAGCAATAGCCTACACGGTGGGAATTCTCGAGATCGGCTTGAATCTTGCTGGAGATTCAATCGCAAGGAGAGAAGATCTATAGTCTCAGGGCAACAAGATCGTTATGTTGTACTGAGGAATTTTAAGAGCCGTTATGAAATCTGCGGCGAACGGCAGTGCGTAGGTCTGATTATTCACAGGGTCAAACTCGAACAGAGAGAGATTGCTAGATTCGAAGGTTGCAAATATTCCCAGATTTTGGCCACTCACTACATACAACGTGTTGACTCCACAACCGGAAAAGCCGTTACAGTCCGGGCTACCTGAAAGGAAGATCTCGTTCGTGAAGGGATCTACATCAATGCCCCTTAGCTGATTCGCATACGCCGTGAAGGGTATCTCTGCTGTTATCTGGTTGGTTGTGCAGTTGATCGCCACAAGCAGGTTTTGTGAAGCAGTGACATAGAGCATGTTGGTGGCGGTATCGGGAGCCAAGTTGTAGGTAAGCAAATTGATGGGAATTTGCGCCACAACTCGTAATCCAGATGGGGTGGGAGCTACTCCTATTATGTACTCCTCAACGAAACCACAATACGTCGTGCAGACGGCGAAATACAAAACTCCGGTTTCAGGGTTAATCGTGATCGGATTGTCGCCAGCTTCAGGATCGCCAGTGAAGGTGGTCGAACTTTCGATGAGGTTGGTCTTGCCGTTGATTTGATAGATGGTAGTGTTCCCATTGTATCCATTCCAAGTAGTGTTCATCGCGTAGACCACGTCTTGCTTTGGATCCGCCGCAATGAAGGTCAAACTCGAATTGTAGTACGAAGAAATCTGATTGGTGTCTCCATTGATGATTTCATTCCCGAAGTAGATAGTATTCGTGTCCGGATCCACCACCGGAGTCCCCCCGCCTGAATAATTCGATGGTATGGTTGTAATGAGAGTATCCGTGCTACCGTTTATCACTGCGAGCCCGGAATAGTTCGAAGGCGAATAACTGACGTACAGCAAATCCGTTTTGGTGTTTAGAGCGCTATAATCAGCAAACCCGGGCAAAGTGATATTAGAGTAAACAAGATCCGACAGAGAATTATTCTCGCTGACAGTGTTTGTTTGGAAGAACGTCTGCGTAATATTGGTGACGTAACCGCCATTTTCGGTGGCGGTAGCGAATCTTGTTGAATTTGAAATCTCGGTCGTCGTCTTCAACGAAATTAATGTGACGGTCGTTCCATTCGATGCCGGACTTTCGGTTGTGACAGAAATCTGAGTCCGTTGTCCACTACTTGATACCCCGTACTCGTAACCAATCAAGCCACTCGCCAATACGATGAAGATCAGAACTGCAGTAGCAACCTGACCGATTCCAGATCTTGATCCCAATCGAGATCCCCTTTGCGATCAATTGGTGGCATCATAAATTATCTTCCTATTGTGATTCCAGAATGTGAGGAATGGGGTGATATTGGTCTAGCTCGATTCTCTCGTACACAAATTGATCAGTGTACGACTCCCATTCTTCCTGAGAGACGCCAGCTCTGACCTCTTGGATGGCCCGCTCCTTAGAAGAGAACACTCCAAAAATTAGGTCAATTACAGTTTCGGTATCAGTGGCGGCCCGCCATTGAGAAGGCCAATAAGCAATCCAGAGCTCATTCATACATTGGTCCTTTAGGTTTAGAGGCCCTTGTATACAAAAATTCGTCTCTCTGGCGGTACAATTCGCGGAGTTTTGCAGAAAAATAGTCTCTCGGGTGACCGTTAAATACGGCCCGTGTTGACCAGCGAGCTGTGGCGTCATCCTCGGCTCCAGAAGATAAGAAAGTATTCATTCGTAACGCAACTGGTCTAACCAAGTCTCTATCTCCCTTTGATCTGTTCAATCTGAGCTACGGGCAAATCATGCCCGCCGTGGGCATCGTTTTCATCGTATCGTTGAGCCCCTACGCGTTTCCCCAGAGCAACATGTTCCTCGCCTTTCTCATCGCGATCCCATTGGTCGGATTGGGACCTGCGTTGCTTTACTCCATGCTGGGTGCTGCTATGCCGAGAACTGGAGGAGATTACGTCTACGTGAGCCGCGTGATACATCCGGCACTGGGCTTTATGACGAACTGGCTTTTCACACTGACCGTGATCAGTTTCATCGGGGATGCCGGGTATGTATTTCCTTCAAGCGCCCTAAATATTTTCGTGGCGACTATCGGCCAGATGACCAACAACCAGTACCTTGTTGCGAATTCTACTTGGTTTACGACCCAGGGAGGTGAAATCGTGACCGGCACGGTTCTGATCCTTGCCGTGACTATCCTCATGGTACTCGGTCGTGCCGTATGGAATTTTATGAAAATTCTATTTTTCATCGTAATGATCGGAACTATAGTTAACATCGTTTTTCTTCTTACTGTATCCAATGCCAGCTTTATCAGCGCCTTCAACTCTATGTTCGCCTCTCAGAATGTTACCTACGCTGGCATAATTCAGACAGCAGTGGCCCACGGTTACAAGACCGGCTCGAACCTTTCCGGAACGATCGGAGGACTAGTTTACGCAATGGCGGGATTAATTGGATTCAATTTCGCGTCTTATAGCGCGGGAGAAGCGAAGAGTTCCTCGAGGAGTATGCCGGTGGCGATCGTGGGTAGCCTAATAATTGGCGGGATACTTTTTGCGCTGTGGGCTTTCGGAATCTACCATGCGTTCGGATATGACTTTTTCTCGGGTGCGAACTATCTCGCCAGTTGCAGTTGCGTTCCCAGTAGTACGTTACCGATCCCGGTTTCCGTGAACTCTCTGTTCACCATTGTACCACAGAATGCAGTTATCGAGATCCTAGGTGCGCTAGGATTTGGGCTGGCCTGGATTTGGCTTACTCCCACTGATTTCATTCCAGTGGTGAGAAATATGTTCGCTTGGTCTTTTGATCGCGTTGGTCCGGAGCGACTCGCGGACGTGAATCCGAGATTCGGTTCCCCTGTGAAAGCGATCATCCTCACGACAGTTCTAGGAGAAGCACTGCTGATTCTGTTTGTCTACACTAACTTCGGTGTAGCTTTTGCGAACACGACAATTCTCTTGAACCTGGTCTTCTTTATCACGAGTTTCGCCGGAATCCTCTTTCCCTTCAAGGCCAAGGCCGTCTTTGAACAAGCTCCCGGCTGGGTAAAGGCCAAGGTCGGAGGCTTCCCGGTGATCACGCTGGTGGGAATTTTCTCGGCGATTGTTCAGTCTATCCTACTTTATGGCTCGTTCACAAATGCGTACATTGGAGGAGCTCCGGCTTCGTATCCTATTGCTGCCGGGCTGGCGATCGGCGGACTGGTGCTCTTCTACATTTCCAGATGGTATAGAAAGAGTCACGGGATCAATCTGGATCTGGTTTTCAAAGAAATTCCTCCAGAGTAAAATCCCTTTTTAGCTGAAGAACCGCTGCTTGGGAAAGAGTGAACGTATTGGGTACTAACGTAGTTTATGGCAAAGTGGACGGTCTCGGCGAAACCTTCGGTAGGTTCGTCGTGATGACCATGGACGTACCATGGGGCCTTGTCAAAGATCGACTAGGAGGGAAACCGGTCAAAGTGGTGATGACCGAGGGCCTGGAAAGTGACTATCTTGATGGGCTCGTGCGGGATCTTCCTTCAGTGGATACCGTGGTGGGTATCGGCGGTGGAATGGCGATCGATACTGCAAAGTATTTTGCTTGGAAGCGCGGCTGCAAAGCTGTCTTCATCCCGACGATTGTTTCGGTGAACGCTTACGCGACCCCGGGAGCCGCGGTCAGATATTCTGGGAAGGTGAGCTATCTAGGTAACGTAATCCCAGAAAGGATCATTATTGATTATCCTGCGATCCAGTCTGCGCCCAAACGTTTGAACACTGCCGGCTGCGGTGACATCTATTCATGTCGGACCGCGTTGTTCGACTGGTGGCTCGCTCACGAGAAGAATGGTGAATGGTACGATGAAAAAATTGCTGGAGAGTCCCGGAGGATTCTAAACACACTGGTTTCGAAGGCGAATGAAATCAAGAACGTAACAGAAAAAGGAATCAAAACTCTGGTGCAGCTCCACATCGATACCAATACCGTGCAGCTGGCGGCGAAGAGCCCGCGTCCTGAGGAGGGCAGCGAACATCTCTACTTTTACACCTTGGAGGAACTGACCGGAAGGACCTTTGTCCACGGAGAGACCGTGGGCACCGGGATCTACGTCCTGACACACTTTCAGAACAATGAGGAAACAATTACGGAACGGGAGATGGATGCCATGGGTCTGCTCTTCCGGCCAAAAGAATACGGCGTAACCCACGATGAATTCCTCAACACCTTACTTGGCATGAAGCGATACTCGCAAGAGGCCAAGTCGATGTTCAGTATCGTAAACGTAGTCGATATAACACGTGACGACGCCGAAATGCTCTGGAAGAAACTGATCTAGGCTGCTATGGCTATTACAGATCCTTCGAAGCTGTGAAGCTTCTAGCTGGGGAATACTCCATGTTCGGAAAATTCCGGCAGCTGTTCTGCACGGCGAAAATTAGTAGAACAAGCGTTTCAAAAGTGCGATATTATAATCCGAAGCGCACTACCGCCTCCCGATTCACAGGAAATGTCTCAGCAACAGAAGACGAAAACAGAGGTGTACAGGCCTCGCGTAAAGCAGAATATCAAAGTCGTCAGCCGGACTGTATTCTGTGTTCGGTGTAATGAGGAAGTCGCGGCCTACTACTGCCCCTGCGGGGTGTTTCTCTGCACAATGGACTTTATCACCCACAACTGCACCAACACGCTCAAAGAAATGTACTACAAGGACTTGGTACAAGCACTTCGCTAGATTCGAACTCGGCCAAGTTCCTCTTTCGCCGATTTTTCGGTCAAACTCATCTGAAGATAGTCAGAGTGAATCCACGAAACGAGATTTCTGAAGCTCGCTCATCTCGTCGAGGAGCTGTTTGTGATCGTAATGTCCATCCAGGTAAAGATGATCTGCACAGCAGAATGTTTCATCCCCGTGGACCGCCTCGCAGATGTAAACGATTCCGCGAAATTTCCGCCCGCAGAATGAACACTGAACTGATCGAAACGAGAACCCTTTCGCATGAATAAGTGATCCGACTACGAAGGTCCTGTAATTGATTTCCATTGGAAGCCAACATACCGGGTTCAATAAAAGAAAAACCTACCGGATCGAACAAATGACTACCCGCGGTCTCTTTGGAGGACCTCTGGACATCAAGCGAGCAGTGGGCATTTTGAGTTGCCTTTAGACCACATCATTCAAAAGTGTCGTCGACTATTTCTCTTCAGGAAGAGCCAGTAAATGACCAAGGATCCGATTTGTGGAATGATGGTGGATGAGGAGAAATCTAAACTAGTGTCTGAACATGACGGCCAGAAATTTTACTTTTGTTCTGCCGGTTGCAAGCAAAAGTTCGACGCAGATCCTCACAGGTACGCCCATCACTGAGCTCCTAAATGCCCACCGATCCCGTCTGCGGGATGGTCGTTGAAGAATCACCAGAAACGCTCCACGCCCTTGTCCGAGGCACGACCTACTATTTTTGCAGTGAATCCTGCTTACGGGAGTTCACTCGTCCGGAGCTGGAACTGCGCGACATAAAGATCAACCTCGCCCTTAGCGTAGTCCTCGGCGTTCCCATCCTCTTACTCTCCTACACTACTCAGAGTCTCCCTGTTCCAAGCGGGTATCTGCTTCTCCTTCTTGCTACTCCAGTCCAGTTCATTGCTGGTTATAGATTCTACCGGGGGACCTATGATGCCGTAATGATGCATTCGTCCAACATGGACGTTTTGGTCGCAGTGGGCACTTCAGCTGCATACTTTTACAGTCTTTTTTATGTCCTCTTCCCGAAACAGTTCCCCTTCGGCGGCCTTTACTTTGATACATCAGCAGTGATCATTGCCCTAATTTTGTTTGGCAGACTCCTGGAATACGGAGTTAGAGGAAGAGCCACGGAGGCGATCAGAAAACTGGCAGACCTGCAACCCCGAACCGTTACGCTCCTCCGCTCCTCCGGAGAGCAGGAGGAAATCCCAGTGGAAAAGCTGGCTATGGGAGATGAGTTTCTCGTTCGTCCTGGTGAAAGAATAGCCACCGATGGAGTGGTATTGGACGGTCGATCTTTCGTTGACGAGAAATTGCTCACCGGAGAAAGCATGCCGATTCAAAAAAGCGTGGGCAACAAAGTAATCGGTGGCACCGTCAACGGAAGTGAAGGCGCGTTGACGATCCGGGCGACAAATGTGGGCGAGGATACCACACTTGCCAAGATCGTCCAGATCGTGCGGCAGGCCCTCAGCTCCAAGGGCCCGGTGGAGAGGCTGGTCGATACAGTCTCGATTTATTTCGTGCCCATCGTAATCGGTATTGCTCTAATTTCTTTTCTAGTCTGGACATTTGTCGGCCACGAGCCGATAAGCTTCGGGTTCACCACTGCAGTTGCGGTGCTGATCATCGCCTGCCCGTGTGCATTGGGTCTTGCGACCCCAGCGGCTATTGCGGTGGGAGCAGGAAAGGGTGCGGAAAACGGGATTCTGATCAAAAGTGGTGACGTTCTTGAGAAGACAGAGAAAATAGATATCGTGGTCTTTGACAAGACGGGCACCTTGACCTTAGGCAGACCTGAAGTTACAGATATCGTAAGCACTGCTTGGGTTTCAGAAGTCGATCTTCTCAGGGTCGCCGGAATCGCGGAAAAAAGATCAGAGCATGCCGTGGCGCGTGCTATCGTAAAAAAAGCGGCAGAGAATCTCGTAAACTTTCCTGATCCTGAAACCTTCGAATCGACTCCGGGGTCTGGTGTGGAAGCGACCTTCTCCGGAGAGACCATTCGAATCGGGAGTGCCGACTATCTTGGAATTCCAAATGATCCTCAAACTGCATCGAAAATTTCCACCCTTCAGTCACAGGGTAAAACAGTGTCCCTTGTTTCAGTCGATGGGAAACTTGCTGGATGGATCGCGGTCGCGGATCCTCCCAAAGAACACACCCTTGAAGCTCTTGAAGGCCTCAGAAAAATGAAGCTCGGTGTTGCCATGTTGACTGGGGATAATCGCACGACGGCCGCCACGATAGCTCGTGAACTTGGCATACCAACCTTCGAGGCAGAAGTAAAGCCTGAGCAAAAATACGAGGTGGTAAAGCGGCTCCAGGAGAAGGGACACAAAGTTGCTATGGTCGGAGACGGTGTGAACGATGCGCCAGCACTCGCAGAGGCGGATGTTGGAGTAGCGTTGGGTTCGGGGTCCGATGTCGCCACTGAGACAGGCGGATTAATCTTGATGCGGGATGATTTGCGGGATGTGGTGGCTGCGATTCAGCTATCGCGCAAGACCATGGGGAAGATCAAACAGAACCTCTTCTGGGCCTTTGCTTACAACATTGCCCTAATTCCAGTGGCTGCCGGTCTGTTCTACCTGGCTTTTGGAGTAGTCTTGAATCCTATTTTCGCTGGACTTGCTATGGCGCTCTCTTCAGTCACTGTGGTGACAAATTCTCTAACGCTACGCCGGTTCAAACCCAAATTCTGATCTCAGACCACGGCGATCGACGTGATCGGAGATCCAGTGCCGCCTTTGATTCTCAGGGGCAGCCTTGCCTACCTCTCTGTCTAATCACTCTGAATCCGAAATGCTTCGTCAGAATCTTTACGAGATCCCGCCCGGAAACTACAGGCAGCTTCGGCAATGAGGAAATCTATGCCGTGACAAGTTGAGCTTTTTGTATCTTAACTTTACCATGTTCAATAGCATATTCCGCCATTGCCTCAAAGTGTAATTGAAGGGCTTCACGTAGATTTTTCTTCGCCTCTTCTTTTGTCCTCCCTTGGGTTGTGACGCCCAGTTCAGGTACTCGGGCGATGTAGAATTTGTCGCCCTTGAAGATCTTCACAGTGAACTTCATTGACATTTATTCTCTATAGGATCCAATGCGAATATTTAACGTCGCAAGATTAACGGGAGATCTGAACTACTATTTCTTTGGCTCGGAGAGAACAAGCATTTTGTACGGATCACCAACCGCAGAACTAGGTCTCTCCTGAACACTGCCGAAGAGGGTTGTCAGCCGCGTGAAATCTGTTTTGTAGTCAAAGAACAGGTCTCCCAGAAGAATAAACGATCCTGGAGAGGTCCAACTCGCCAATCTATCGTATGCAATCAGGCGCTTCCTGCCAAAGTTGTGTAAGACAAGATTTGCAACGAACAGGTCAAACTTGCCTCTTGTGTAGTTCGACCGAAAGAAATCCCTCTTTTGGAACTTTATCCTTTTAGACAATCCGAGGATCTTCGCATTGTACTTTGCCTTTGCGAGGCTCGAGTCTTTCAGACTTGCATCGTCAAACGTATCAAAGCCCACAGTCATCGATTCAGAATAATACTCCGCACAAACACAGGAAAGAAACCCCAATCCACAACCTATGTCCAGCATTTTCAGTTTGTCATCCTCTGAGAACGGTAGATCGCGAAAGGCTTCGGTGAACAAACCCCTGACTTTTTGTCTGAGTATTTCTGAATCAAGTGGAGTTGAGTGGTGGTAGGTCCCAAAATTCGGCCTGAGAGTTCCCCTTGATGACCTTTTTACCATCTTGGTCCTACTTGCTTTCTTTCAGAATGACAGAAATCAAAAGGGCTACTTCCCCAGAATGAAATTAGTTTAGATCAGCATCTTTATTCTGACCCGATCTAATTTCCGAGTCACCCAGAAGAGATTATGCTGAAAGGATGATCAATTCAGGCATAGAGCATCGATTCGTACGCGGTCAAGCTGGGTCTCTTTTTGAATTTGGCTTTCATGGCGACATCCTTCAGTTCCGAATCGCTCATCGAATCCATTCTATGATAGAACTCCTCAGGGTTGGAGCAGTTCCAAAGATACACGCAAATGTAGCTGATCTCATCATGTGTCAACACCAGTCCGGTCCTTTCCCGGATCGCCTTGATCTTTCCAAAGCAGCTATGCTCCCGCCCCGACTCGTTGGGATTGTACCTCGAGCTGAATGGATCAGACATTCGATGACGCTCTCCTGGTTCTTCCCTTGGAATCCCGTTCGATTTCGCGACGGTAATGCGCAGCATCCAGATCCTTAGCGGAAGACATTTCGCTCGACTTTGAATTTTTCAGATATTCTTCCTGTTTTTCCTTCATGTCGCGGTAGAAGGAATAGATGACATCTTCGCTAGCGGTCTTCAAAATCCTGGCTTCGTGAGGATATCGTTTTTGAATCCGCCTAGACATTCTTGACAGAGCTTCAGAGAGCTGCCATATTCGCATTATCGGCTCTGCCACTGCATTCACGTCCCACACTTTCATATCTGCATAAGATCCGCTCTCGATCGGAATTTCTGGAGACGACGAGGACATTAGTTTCTTTTTTTGCCCCCTATGTGATGGAAAGATGCTAGCAATAAACCTTGTTCCCAATCTTCTAGTAATTTTTTGTAAAGAAGTTTGAGCGAAAATAAAGAGGAGCGCTTTACAATGTGCAAGCGCACTTATAATGCATGGAAATATAAAGAAAATAATTTAGGGCAGTAGCACTTTTTGAAAACTACGCACGGACTTTTCTAATAAACTGATGATCTTTCGAATTCATTATTCTTTGTGCATGGTTGATTACTCCGGGTGATCAATAGACCGAAGATTTTCCAGATCCCGCAACTTGGAGATCGGGGGTTATTTTTTGTGGAAAAACGCAAGATTTTGGACTCGAAAAAATTTTCGAGCAGCTCAACAAGCGAGTTTCTTCTCACGATGGTGGCTTATCATTAAATACGCACCCGATTTCGAGTGCTTCCGAAAATGTCCACGGCACTGGAACCAGATTCACTTTCAATTTTGAAGGAACTATCCGAGGCCTTCGGGCCCTCAGGGTTTGAGCGAGAACCAGCTTCGATTTTCCAACGGCATGGTTCGAAGTTCGCTGATGAGGTCATGCACGACAAGATCGGATCGGTCATCTTGAAAAAACGGGGTAGTAGTGATTCCCCAAAGATCCTAATGGCGGGACATTTGGATGAGGTAGGCTTCGTGGTCACGGGGATAGACCCCATGACCGGATATCTCAACTTCGCCCCTCTCGGAGGCTGGTTCGACCAAGTGCTTTTGGGTCACAGACTTACGGTCAAGGCCCGTAAGGGAGACGTTATTGGAGTGATCGCCGCCAAGCCCCCCCACCTTCTGACGGTCGAGGAGAGAGACAAAGTGGTCAAGATGGAAAACATGTTCATCGATGTCGGTTCTGACAGCATGACGACAACTACAGAGGAGCTCGGGATCCGCATTGGAGATCCTGCAGCCCCATGGTCTCCCTTCACCATGGTTCGTAGTAACAAGATTGCCATCGGCAAAGCTTTCGACGATCGCGTAGGATCTTTCGTCGGGCTGGAAGTGCTCCGAACAATTTCCGAGGGAAAAATAGATCACCCCAACACACTCTACGTCGGCGGTACGGTTCAGGAAGAGGTTGGTTTGCGCGGGGCTAATACGGTGGCCAACATCGTGGACGCCGATGTCGCCTTTGCGCTTGAGGTAGACATTGCAGGCGATGTTCCGGGATTGAAGCCCAGTGAAGCTCCTACGAAACTCGGCAAGGGGCCGAGCATCCTCACTTTCGATGCTTCCATGATCCCCAATCAGGAGTTGAAAAAATTCGTCATCGAAACTGCCGAGGCCGAAGGCATTCCGTACCAGCTTTCCGTCGTCACTAAAGGTGGTACTGACGCAGCGCGTTTCAACCTGAATAAAGCTGGCTGTCCGTCGCTTGTTGTTAGTGTGCCCACACGGCACATCCACTCGCACGAATCTATTGTAGACACGAGGGACATCGCGTGCACAGTCAAGCTCATCACCGCTGTCGCAAAACGGCTAGATCAAAAAGCCGCGAAAAGTTTCATCCAGAGCTGAGTTTCCTGCTCATATGTCATGAGCACGCAATTTTCTCCTAACAACAGTCTCTAAAAACTAATAAGACTGCCCAGCCGGCGGCCGACCGAAGAACTGTTGGAAATGAGCGCAAAGGAAGATCCTTGTCGACACTATGTATGGGAGGATATGAAAGAGGAATGGTTGAGTGACCGGCTGTCGCGGAGACTGGTGGTCGGGCAGAATGAGATGCTTGGCTATGTCTTCCTGAAGAAGGGAGCGGTGGTCGCGGCTCACAAGCATGTCAGTGAGCAGCTCTCGCTCATCATCAAAGGAGCTCTTGAGTTTGATACCCAGGGAAAGAAGATCGTAGTAAAGGAGGGTGGGGTCCTGCATATCCCACCCAACGTCGTGCACGCGGCGGTAGCGCTCGAAGACACGATTGATATCGATTGTTTTGCCCCTCTGAGAGAGGACTGGCTGAACGGAACGGACGATTATCTGCGCAAGAGCGGGACGAAAAAGTAAGAGGCTCTGATGCGAACTTGCACATTTCCAACCGCGTCCTGAAAATACCTGAAGAACCATTTTTCATTGCCCTAAATCTTCCGCCCGGGGTGGTGAGACTCACTGCCGGTGAACCAGATTTTCCATCCGCGCCCTTCGTCTTGGAAGCGGCTTCCAGGGCAGTTGCTGATCACCAAACACATTACACTGCTCCGGCAGGAATAGCACCGCTCAGGCAAGGAATTGCTCGCAAGCTGAAAGAGGAAAACAATCTGTCGTATGATCCCAGCGAAGTCATCGTAGCTCCCGGAAGCTCCGGTGCTGTGGGGCTTTCGCTGACAGCTATGATTGATCCGGGTGAAGAAGTGCTTTTGCCCGACCCCGCTTGGTTCCACTACGCGACGCTGGTCGAGCTCTCCGGTGGAATTCCGAAGCGAGTCAAGTTAGATCCGAATGATGGATTCAGGATTCGTGGCGCGCAAATTGAAGCTGCCGCTTCAGAAAAATCGCGCGGCTTGATCCTGAATAGTCCTTCCAACCCGATGGGGCGAGTCTTCTCCAGAGAGGAGCTGGAAGAGGTCGCCGGGGCTGCAGAGCGCCTAAATTTGACCGTCTTATCCGATGAGATTTATGAGAAGATCGTTTACCCGCCCCATGCACACATTAGCATCGGGTCGCTCTCGGGGATGCGTGATCGTACGATCACTGTCAATGGGTTCGCCAAGGGATACGCGATGATGGGGTTCAGGGTAGGCTATTGCGCGGCACCCATCGAGCTTAGCCGTAAGCTAGACCCGCTTTTGGGGTATACCCTAGTTTGCGCGTCAAGCGTGTCACAGTACGCCGCGCTCGAAGCCATAACAAATCCGAAATCCAAAGAATACGCGAAGATGATGCTGGACGCATGGGCGAGACGGAAGGAGATCGTGATGCGCTACGTGTACGAAAACTCTCGCGTGGTCTCTGCCATGCCACCTGAAGGAACCTTCTATTCGTGGATCAACGTTTCCGGCTCCGGAATGGACGGAAAGCGCGCAGCACGGCTGGCTCTCGACGAAGCCAAGGTGGGTGTCATGCCAGGCTATCTGTTTGGGGATGCCGGGCGCAATTATGTCAGGGTTTCTTTTGCCACTTCGGACGACGTCGTGGAAGAGGGGATGAAGAAATTCTGCAACGTGCTAAGCGCAGCCAGCACAAGCACAAAAGAACCTGGAAAACTTACAATCAGCGACTAAGTGGCTCTCCATTCCGCTCTGTCCTCCTGGACAACTGTGGTCAGGTTATTAGGGCAGATTAGCCAAAAATCGAGCTGGGTAGGATCTCTTTGTTGAAGACTGCAATAGAGGCAGAACGTATTTACACGATGAATCCGCGGTCTCCACACGCCAAATATCTGATCGCTGAAGGAGGCTACATTACTTACGTGGGAAATGATCCTCCACGCATTGATTCGAATGTCGCTTGTTTCAACTTTGGAGACTGCATCGTCACTCCTGGATTGATCGATGCTCACAATCACTTTTTTCTCACTGGGCTCGGCGCTCTCTTTTCCGTAGACCTCTCTGCTTTCACCGAAATTTCGCTGGATGAAGTAAAGGAAAGAATCCGGGTCTTTGCTGAGAAGACAGATTTTCCTTGGATTCTAGGCAATGGACTGAACGAACGAAGAATAAAGGAACGGAGAATGCCCACAATCAGGGATCTGGATGGAATTTCTCCGAAGCCCATTTACATCACGCACAACACCGTGCATTACGGAATCTGCAACTTTACGGCGCTGCAGGTCGCCGGCATTACACGAGCGACTCCTGATCCTGTGGGAGCTAAACTCGGGAAGTTTGCCGACGGAGAGCCCAACGGAATCTTGTACGAACCGGCTGCGATGGATCTGGTCAGAAAGCACATTCCATCATTTTCGCAAGAACAGTATAGGGAAGCGATTCGGAGCTTATCGCAACGCTATCTTGCAGAAGGCCTTGTCTGCGTGAAAGATACTGGAGGGACAGGATCTGATCTGGACGAGAAACAAAGAGTCCAGGTGCTGAACGATCTCAATAGCTCTGGCGAGCTCGAAATCAGGGAAAGCGTCTGCCTTCCCATATTCTCCCTAGAGGACGCCCGCCAAAAATTGGAACTTTCAAAGAAGATCCAGCTGACTGAGTACCTCCATTTTGTGGGCTTCAAGCTCTTTTTGGATGGGAGTGGATACGGAAGAACAGCGTGGATGAAAGAGGAGTGGAACAAGGATTTGGATACGATTGACGAAGGGAATTTCGGTTTTCCCCTCTGGAAAATCGAAGAGTTTCAAAAAGTATTGGATTATATTGCTCGCAACATGGAAGGAGGGACGATCGACATTCACACGATAGGAGATCGAGCAATCGACACCGCCCTAACTGAAATTGAGAGAATGGAGGTACTAAATCCCTCATTGAAATTCTCTTTGATCCATGTCTATTCTCCGAATGACGAACAGCTGGAGAAGATGAGAAAGCTGGACGTTCGGGTCGAATTTCAGTCACCGTTCCTCTACTTTTACGGAGATCTCATGGCGGACAATCTGGGCAGGCAAAGGCTTTCGAGGTTCATGCGTGCGAGATCCTTCCTTGCGAAAGGGATAACCGCAGCCAACAGCTCAGACTCTCCGGTCGTACCCTTTCCACCGGTTTACGGAATTTATTCCTCAATCTTCAGAGAAGCTAAAATGGGTTCTCCGGATCCTCAATCATTCAATCCTGACGAAAGAGTCAGTTTCGAGGAAGCTCTGGCTCTGTATACTCGCAATGCTGCCCTATGTGCAGATCGAAATGACCTGGGCACCCTCGAAACGGGAAAGCGTGCCGATTTTGTGGTGTGGAATAGGGAGATCGAAAATCTGGCAGGCAAACAGGTACTTGAAGGAAACGTCATCGCCACCTTCATGGATGGCAAACAGGTTTTCACCCGGTAAGAGCTAGGAAATCACGTATGAGCAATTATCGGATGTAGCTTATACGGCTCTTCCAGCCGTTTCATATCGTCCCTCGATAATTTCAGATCCACCGCAGCTACGGCTTCTTCAATGTGCTCGATCTTCGTTGCACCTATGATCGGTGCAGTGATGCCCCGATGAAGGAGCCAGGCTAGAGCGACCTGCGACGGAGTGACCCCTTTTTCTTTCGCGACTTGTTCCGTTCGTTCGGCTACGTCGAAATCCTCCGGCCGGAAAAATCTCTCCGGGAGAAGGTGGTCTCCCTTGTACCTCACGGTGTTTGGAGTATCGCCCCTCTTGTATTTCCCGCTGAGAAAGCCCCTCGCCATGGGGCTGAAGGGGATAACCCCAATATTCTGATCCTTGCAAAGCGGAAGCATCTCTCGTTCCTCTTCCCTGTAAGCGAGATTGTAGTGATCTTGCATAGACACAAACCGGGAAAGGTGTAAGAAATCGCTGGTATACAGCGCCTTGGCAAACTGCCACGCGAACATGCTCGACGCTCCGATGTACCTGACCTTGCCCGCATGCACCAGATCGTCGAGAGCTTCCAGGGTCTCCGCAATCGGAGTCTGATAATCCCACCGGTGGATCTGGTACAGATCTATCCTGTCGGTCTGGAGTCTCTTCAGGGATTTTTCTACTTCTCGCATGATGTGATAGCGCGATAGTCCGGAATCGTTTGGACCCTCTCCCACCACAGACCGGACCTTGGTCGCTAGGACGATATCCTCCCTGACATCCTTCAGGAGTTCGCCTACGATTTCTTCCGATCGTCCGTCGGAGTAAGAGTTGGCAGTATCAAAGAAATTGATCCCGAGATCAAGAGCTCGCCTGATGATCGGTCTCGTTGCATTGGTCTCGAGCATCCATTCGGATTCATTTCCAAACTGCATGGTTCCAAGACAAATGCGAGATACCTTAATGCCAGTAGACCCGAGACGAGCGTATTCCATGGAAAGCCTTCATACTAGATGGTGCTTAAAGAGCAATCTGGGACGGGATGCGACAACGGCCTCCGCAAAGAATCTTTTCGAGCTGCCGGGAATTGGATGACAGCAATCTTATATAATTAGATAGTTATATTTGCCTTTATGAAAGCAAGAATTTCACAGATAACTCTCGTAGTGAATAACCAGCAAGCGGCACTGGATTTCTACACCAACAAAGTTGGCTTTGAGAAAAAGACCGATGTTACTCCGCCCGGTAGTTACAGATGGGTTACAGTCGGGCCAAAAGATCAGGATCTGGAATTGGCGCTCTTCCAAGCCGGGACCAGCGATCCCAATGGCTGGTCTAGTCAATGGCATCCCGGAGGCAATCCGCCAATCGTCATGAACGTCGACGACTGCCGGGGTGTCTTTGCTGAAATGAAAGCCCGCGGGGTGAAGTTTATGCAAGAGCAGCCGGACGAGTACGCTTGGGGGATCTCGGCCACTTTCTCCGATCCCGACGGCAATATGTTCTCGATCAACCAGCGCCCGGGCGCGGCTTCTTGGAAGAAGTAGCTGAATGGCTCGAGATACCAGTACTATTAGCGTGTTTTCAGCGATTGCCGATCCCACCAGGCGCGCGATGCTAGATCTTCTGGCGGTACGCCCTCGTTCCGCTGGAGAGATTGTATCGCAATTCCCGAAGCTTTCGCAGCCCGGGGTGTCGCAGCATCTGAAGGTGTTACGCGAAGTGCAACTCGTCAACGTCACGGTGCAGGCCCAGCAGAGAATTTACGCTCTCAAACCGGACGGTTTTCGGGAGCTCGATGCGTGGGTCTCCAAATACCGGAACTTTTGGATGGACAAGATGGACGCCCTCGAAAACCATTTGGAAAAGAAAACCTTCAAGCATCCCTCGGTGAACAAGAAACCATGAGCAATCCCGGCGCCTCTGCGCAGGGTCACGTGACCGTGAGCGGTGACTACGCAACTCTGGATTTTGAAAGACACCTTCCCTACCCACCTGAAGCAGTTTGGGAAGCCATTACAGATCCAGCGCAGCTTGCTGACTGGTACATGGCTAAGGCCCGGATCGACGGAAGGATGGGAGGTTCCGTAGACTTTTGGAGCGGAGTGTCGCAGCCGGGAGTGCACGTCACAGGAACGATACTCGCGTGGGATCCGCCGCATTTGTTCGAGCATGAATGGAACATCGAGAGGCAGGAAGGATTTCCCGGAGAAGAGAGAGCGATTATTCGATGGGAGATTAAGCCCGATGGCGGCGCCTCAGTTCTCAGACTAACACACAAGAACTTGACAAGGAGAACTGCGCAGGGCTTTGCTCCGGGAGTGCATGTCTTCCTCGAGCGCTTGGCGGCCTATCTCTCCAATACACCGATGCCCGACTGGAGGCCGCGGGTGGAGGAGATTCGCCCAAAGTATCCTCGTCCTCAGTGACCAGTCAGTTCAACGAGACGAGCTTCAGAACAGAACCCTTCTCGGGATATCATATTCGTATATCCTTATATGCGTCATTCCTTATATAAAATGTCCTGAGGAATGGAATATTGACTCAATCCGTAACCCTGAAGGAAACTCTCAAACCTCGAATGAATAACATAGCCCAACTGATTCCGGACGCGATCAAGGCTCTCCAAGAATTTAGTAAAGTTGCGGAGAAAGGAGGTGTGTCTTCCCGTACCATTGCGCTCGTGCAACTTCGCGCGAGCCAGATCAACGGATGCAGTGTTTGTGTGGACATGCACGCCAAGTTCATGAAACAGTCAGGAGAGACCTTGGAGCGGTTGTTTGCCGTCGGAGCCTGGAGGGACGCACCGTATTTCACAGAAGCTGAACGGGCAGCTCTCGCTCTATCGGAGGCAGTCACCCGGCTAAGTGACAAGGCTGATCCCGTGCCCGACGAGATCTGGAATGAGGCAGCTCGCTACTACGACGAATTGCAGCTGGCTTCACTCTTGGTCGCGATCGCCGCGATCAATTCCTGGAACCGGTTCAACGTCACCACGAGACAAATCGCGGGTGAGTGGGAAAAAGCGACAAAAGGCAACTGGTCCCAATAAAATGCGAGAGACACGTTCACGACTCTCCCTCCCTTCTTTTTTGCTCCACTTTTTTTGATCTGAAAATAACTAATTACTTTTAATCGTCGGTGCTCTTCTCTTTCTCAGCTCATCAAATGTCAGGTACCACGATTATTGGCGGAGATGCATCAACGGAAGAAGGTCCTTATTACGAAGACTTCTCAGTAGGAAAAATGCTACAACATTACGGAGGCAGAACAATCACTGACACTGACAACATCTGGTTCTCACTGCTCACGTGCAACTCGAATCAAATCCATACCAATCAGGAGTATGTAAAGCAAAATTTCT
>JASHXQ010000262.1 GCA_030043455.1 Nitrososphaerales archaeon
TGTGGGTTACGACAATATTGATGTTGCTTATGCGACGCAGCGGGGAGTCTTTGCCACGAATGTGCCTTCTGTCCTAGCAGGACCGGTGGCGGAGCACGCGTTGCTCTTGATGTTGGCAGTTGCAAGACGAGTTGTTATCGCGGATAAATATACTCGGTCCGGCGGTTGGGATGATTTCCGGACGCTAGGTCCCGGATTTGAGCTGTCTGGTAAAACTTTGGGCATCATAGGGTTTGGGGCGATCGGCTCTCGACTTTCAGAAATTGCTCGGGCCTTCCGTATGAAGGTCATAGCTTTCGATCCGTTTATTCCTGCTGAAAAGATCCGAGAACGTTCTGTGGAGCCAGTGTCCATGGAAGAGCTCCTCCAAAGATCTGACATAGTGTCCGTGAATGTGCCGCTATCTCCGGCGACGACCAGACTTGTAGGGGAGAAAGAAATGCGTTCGATGAAACCTTCAGCGGTGCTCATCAACACCTCTAGAGGAAAAGTACTCGATGAGAAAGCTCTCGAAAGAGCGCTGACCTCGGGCTGGATAGCCGCAGCCGGTATCGACGTTTTCGACAAAGAGCCGCCCGATCCAAGCAACCCCCTCATGAAATTGACCAACATCACTATGACCCCTCATACGGCGGCATTTACACTTGAAGCGACGAAAGCTCTCTGGCTGGCTTGCATCGGAGCAGCGATCGATGTATTGAACGGCAGGCGGCCAAACCCCCCGGCGAACATTCTGAACCCGAGCGTCACAATTTCCAGCTGACGAAGTTATGAGCCAAGCTCGAGATCTGTCTGGACTGGATACGAGTAATCTAAACTTAATTCCGTATCCCGATTAATCCCACGACACCTTGGCCAATTACGATGTCATAGTCGCCGGAGCCGGACATAATGGACTGACTTGTGCCGCATATCTGGCAAAGAGTGGCTACAAAGTACTCGTTATCGAAAGACGGCCGATTGTCGGGGGTGCAGCAGTTACAGAGAACGATTTGTGGCAGGGGTACAAAGTCTCTCGAGCCTCGTACATTCCTCACATCGAGGAGGAAATCGTGAATGATCTCGAGTTAGAAAAACGCGGTTATGTAATGAGCTATACAGACCCTAGACATTTTCACCCCTTCATGAATGGAAAATACCTCATCTTCCACCGCGATCCGGAAAAGACCGCTCGTGAGATTGCGAAGTTCTCTGTGAAAGATTCCCGTGCCTATCTGAAATTTCATGAAATGGCGAGGCAATTCGCCGATGCTGTCGGACCATTGGTTATGGCACCCCCTCCTGCCCTAACTGAAATGGTGAGCGTGATCTCGGGCAAGGAATTTGAAGAAATTGTAAGGTATTTCCTCTTGATGGGCGCCTCCCAGATGGTGAATGAGCTATTCGAATCTGAGGAGCTAAAAGTAGTGCTCTGCCAGCAGAGCATCGGAAACACGGCTTTGAGTCCCTCTGAAGTGGGTACTGCCTATCTCCTTGCTCTTTCGGAGGGCGGAGGCGGAGTTACCTATGCTATTGGTGGATCGGGGGCTGCATCAATGGCGCTGGCGGACGCAGCGATATCTTATGGTGCTACGATTCTGACAAATACGCCCATCAAGAATATCCTCGTGAAAAGTGGGGAAACCGTGGGAGTGAAACTCTTGGACGGAAGAGAAATTCATGCTCCGGTTGTCGTCTCCAATGCAGACCCAAAGACCACAGTTCTGAAACTGATCGAACCAGACGTCTTGGATGAAGAATTTGTAGCGAGGGTAAGTCGGCTGAAAAACGATGGCGGACAGACCAAGATCAACGTTGCCCTAAAGGGGCTCCCGGAATTCAAGTGCTTCAAGGGGGAAAAGGTGGATCCGCATCTCTTTGGTAGCCTGAACTTTTCCGAATCTGTCAATGACATCGAAAAGGCGTACTATCAGTGGAAGTTCGGAGAAATTCCTGACAGTCCGCCGGTCTATAATTTCTTCCAGTCAGTCTGGGATCCCACGGTAGCGCCTGCAGGGCATCACACCGTTTCTACGATTGTTAGATTCACACCCTACCACCTTGCCGAGGGTTCGTGGGAAGACAGGGCCGAGGAACTGGGCGAGGACTACGTCGAGATCTGGCAGGAGTTTGCGCATTTCAAACCGCTCATCGAGCATATGGAGGTCCTCTCTCCGTGGCACAACGAACGGCTTCTGGGAATTGATCAGGGGCACGTGTCCCACCTCGAACAGTCACTGTACCAAATGCTATCCTTCCGACCTCTTCCCGGTTTTTCGGATTACAGACTGCCGGTGAAAGGCTTGTACCTCTGCGGAGCTGGTACCCACCCTGGTGGAGGTGTCTCTGGAGCTGCCGGGCACAACGCAGCGATGGTCGTAAAGGAAGACTATGAAAGGGGACTCTTCAAGGGCCTACCTTAACTGCCCCTGGTCGTCGAATCAGCTACAGGAATTGCCACATTGATCACTCGGGCAAACCAGCCATCCCTGTAGCTTCGCTCAAGTAGCTAGGTCGATCTCCTAGGCAAAAAGAATCGGTCTAATGGGTGAACCCGATCCGCCTTTGATCTTTAGAGGAATTGCCATGAAGATCCCTGTGGTCGGGGCATCGCGCAATCTTCCAAGACTTTCCATGATGTAGATGCCCTTGGGCAGAAAGTAAATGTCGTGCCCTACGCTGGGCGCAAGATCCACCGAATCCTTGTAGGGAGCATCGCAACCCAGACTGTCGGATCCAATTGCCCTAATTTTTGCATCTGAAAAGTACTTGGCCACTTCTTCCGTGATTCCTGGAGAGTTGGTCGCCCACCACATTCGCTTTGTCATGTCCGCTTCTGGGTGGAAGTATTTGTCCCAGCCAAACTGGAGTAGCACCACATCCCCGGGCTCTAGAGAAAAACCGTCTCGTTTCTCGACCGCTTTGACCGTTTTAAGATCTAGAGCATCACCAGCTTTGTAATCGTAGGAGACCAAATCATATTTCTTGTAAGGGGCAATCAGCATATCCGCCGGTTGGGTATCGATTGTAGCTTCAGGCATGCTCTTCACTGTATGAGCTGGCGCGTCTACGTGCGAACCAGTGTGTTCACACATGACGAGGGTCTGCGCGAAATACCCGTTCTGCTCAAAGTTTCTCGCATCGTGGACGATCGCCATCGAGGGATGGCCGGGCCAGTTGGGCATGTTGGTGTCCAGGGTGAGCGAGACGTCGTACATCTTCAATTTTTTCAGGGAAGTGATTACCTCGGCTGATGATGACATGAATTCTATCGAAGCTGTCTTGCCCGTGAAAGATATTTCGGTCATCCGCAAAGCAATAAATCTCATGATCAAGAGCGTGCAATGTTTGCTATGGACCTACAATTGAAGGATAAGGTCGCTCTTGTAACCGGCGGGAGCCGGGGCATTGGTCTCCGTACTATTCGAGGGTTCGCAGAGGAGGGATGCAAGATCTCTTATTGTTCGAGGAACAAAGAAGATCTTACCAAAGTAGAAGACGAGTTGCGTTCCAAGAATAAGCAAGTCTTAGCCGTTCAAGCAGATGTCACAGATCCTGAAGGAGCCAAGCGTTTCATAGATCAAAGTGCACAGGAACTCGGAGGAATTGATATCCTTGTGAATAACGTGGGATCCAACACTGGAGGAAACCTCATGAAAAGTACTGATGAGGACTGGAAAAAGACCTTCGAGACCAACCTCATTCAGTTTGTCAGGATGACACGGCTGGTCGCATCCCATATGCGCTCGAGAGGAGGCGGTTCGATTGTGAATATAGCCTCGATCTCGGGCTGGGAACCACAGCTAGCTTTTACTGGGCAATACGGTTCCTCCAAAGCCGCGATGATCTTTCTAGCAGAAAGGTTCGCGCTGGAGCTGGCCTCTTTTAAGATACGGGTGAACACGGTTTCACCTGGATCAATCATCTGGCCCGGAGCAGGTTGGGATAACTTCCGCAAGAAATTCCCAGAGTCCTTTGCGGGCTACGTACGAGATGGCTTCCCGATGGGTCGTTTAGGCACTCCCGAGGAGGTGGCGGATGTGATCGTGTTCCTGTCTTCACCACGAGCCAACTGGATCAATGGACGCAACATTCCGGTGGACGGACTGGAACAACCGGTCCCACCCAGTGAGTGGGTAAAGTTTGCGGATTCTTGAATGAGAGACTATCCATTTTCGAAGAAATCTTTGATATCAGTTCCAAAAGAGAGCTGTCCCTCTCGCACGCGCGTGGACTGATCTTGAGGGGGCCCCCGTTTTTATACAATAAAGAGCTCGCGATCTCGTTCACGACTGCGGGCAAATACTTTCTTGGGAACTCGCTATGATCGGATCGAAAATTCTCGACCGAGTTTAGAATGGCTGCTCTAAAATCTCGAGGCTACTTCGCTTTTGAAAGCCTTCAGGTTCTCGATTTCGTTTTGAGGTCTCTCGAATTCTACTATGATTTGCTGGACCCCTAAAGATACGTAACGCTCGATCCTCTTGGTAATGGTCGATGCGTCCCCGGTAAGGGTTTCTTCGCTGTCCTCGTCAACGTTTGCAACGACGCTGGGAGTCCTGGATTTTAACGTCGTAGGGAGATCCACGTAAAGAAGGAAATGATCGAGATTTTTCTTCTTCGAAGCAGCAAGCTGCCTGATTTTCTCCATCCCCTCTCTCACTTGCGAGGCTGAAGCGCCGAACGGCATCCATCCGTTCCCGATATCTAGGGCTCGTTGATAGGATTGGGAAACGGCTCCCCCGATTAACAGGGGCGGGTGTGGTTTTTGCACGGGCTCGGGCACCACCCTAGCATTTTCGAGTTGGTAGAACTCCCCGTTGTAATTTACGGAAGGCTTCGTCCAGAGTTCCTTCAAGATCTTCAGTTGTTCAGTCGCCACTTTTCCCCGTTTGGCGAAGGGAATCCCCATATTCTCGAATTCGGATCTGTACCATCCGACGCCGAATCCTACATTCAGTCTTCCAGAAGAAGCATGGTCAATGGTGTTCAGCATCATGGCGAGCAACAATGGGTGTCTCAACGGCAGCAACACCGAAGATCCGAGCTGGATCTTTTGGGTAACACCTGCAAGATATGCCAGAACTGTAACGGATTCGTAAATTCCCGGCCTCTCGGATTTTTGAAAAGCGTCCACGGGCAAAACATGGTCGGAGGTCCAGATCGAATCATACCCCAGCTCTTCCCCGGTCTCTGCTACTTTCTGCAGATGCTCGAAGGAAAAATAGCCCGCCACATTGGGAAACTGAAAACCAAATTTGAGTCTCGCCATTTTCGATCCGTTTGCTTCTGAGATCGGTTCATAGAAAAAGAGTGCGGAACGAAAAGTTCATCCTCTCAGGAGAAAGCCGAAAGCTTCCGGGGAATCAGGAACTGATCGAGGCGCCGATCTTTGGGCTGCTCGCGGCCCTGTTCTGGGGCAGTACGGATTTTGTCTCCCGACGTCCCTCGAAAAAGATCGGTCCGGAGTATGCCACGGCGTACATGCAGCTTTTCAGCTTGATCGGGTTTACGCTCTATTTTCTGGTCACTGGATTACCACCGGTCGCCTTTCTGAGGGCCGGAGGGGATCTTTTACTCGTGGTGTTGGTCGCCGGGATCCTCAACGTCTTCGGATTGATGCAGCTCTATCGGTCTTTTTCGATTGGAAAAATGTCCCTCTCTGCTCCGATCGGTAGCTCCTATCCGATCTTTACCATTCTTTTAGGATTCATTCTTTTAGGGCAGGGGATAGGAATGGAGAAGGGCATCGCCATCGCAATTGTGATCGCAGGAGTCATGCTCACTGGGATCACTCCTGACTATCAATCTGTGAGGGATTCTCCGCCCGGACGGAGACGGAACTTGAGTGCCGTGGCTTCGGCGATCGCTGCCAGCATATTTTTCGGAGCAGCATACGTTGGGATCGATGCTGCTTCGCCCTATTTCGGATCGATCCTTACAGTCTGGCTTGTACGCATCGGAGCGGTTGTCTTTGCCTTCCCCTTGTTACTTTTAGTTACTAGGAAACTGGAAGTGCCGAAAGGAGGCACTTGGAAGTGGCTTATTCTAATGGCGGTGCTGGACACTTCAGGTTTCATTTGTTTAACGCTTGGATACATCTATGCCGGAAACGGTGCGCCAATCGTTACGACCCTGTCCAGTCTCCTGGGGGCGGTCACAACAATCCTCGCCACGGTTTTCTACAAGGACCGATTGACAAAAATCCAGATTGTGGGGATCGTGATTCTATTTCTCGGGGTCATCATCGTTCTGAACGTATGATGAGACTCTACTGTACAACGGCTATGCTGGATACTCCATTGCTCTTCGTAACTCGGATGACTTGATCAGCGAAACTTTCGAGCTCCCTTTCGTGGGATACGAGAATGATCTGAGGACTCTCGAGCTCATCCAAAATCTCGCGCACCTTGGAAAGTTGTTCTTTGGAGAATCCGTCAGTCGGCTCGTCCAAAATTAAAAGGTTAGAATTCATACCCGTGGAGACTCGTCTTACCACGGCATTCAGAGCAAGTCTGTAAGCTAGCGCTATGCTGGTTTTTTCTCCTCCACTTAGGTACGCCATATCTTGGTCAATACCATCCTGTTGCACCACAGGGGTGAATTCCTCGTCCACTTTGGCCTGCTTGCCGGGATCATCAACGAGCATTCCAAACCACCTCTGAAAGTGAGCGTCAAACTCCTGGTTGATGCTCAGCATGACGTTCTTTTCCACCAGATCGAGGGTTGGAAGAAAAAAGTCCTCCACCCAGATCTGATATTCATTTAGCTTTTCGGCGCGAGCCTTGTCGACCATCTTCCTTTCGATGGACTCTTCGTGTTCCTTCCTCTGCCGTTCCCATTCGAGGATGCTCGCCTCGCCTGAGGAGGCTGTATTGTTTAGCTGTTCTAGCTTATCTTGCGACTGCTGAAGTCTAGATTCCAGATTTTTCAGATCGGCCTTTACCTCGGCTAGACTCTGAACGCTTGCCTTGACTGTCACGAGGTCCCGGCTCGCTTTCTCTCTGGCGGCACTCGCCTCCTGCAGCTTTCCCTGCCAGATTCGTACGTTGTCTTCGTATTCTGACCGGTTCCTCATGAAATCTTTGAGGCGCACCTGAGTTTGTTCAAACTGATTTTTCTCTTCGAATAGCAGCCTGGTCTTTTGGAGAGCATCCCTGCAGGCAGCAGTTTTAATCTTCGACTCCTTGAGCTCCTTGTCCTTGTGAGCCACAATGTCTGAGAACCGATCCCGTTCGACTACGGTGTCACACATCGGACAAACTCCCTTTTCTAGAATGGAACTGTAGTCGGAAAACTTTAGCTGGATACTGGTTTCGAGCCGTTGGAGAGTCGCTAGCTCTTCCTCGAGCTTCTGCAGACCCACTTTCAGGTCGTTCACAGCAAGCTCGCTGGGATTTGTGAGCTTCTCCATTTCCGAGATTCTGGGTTGAACAAGCTTCAGTCTAGAATTATTGGAACCTATCTGATCCTCCGCTGATTTAATCTCTCGATCCTTTTCCGTTATTAGAGCGAAAAGAGGCTCGGCTTTTCCAGCTTCTTCCCTCAGGGCGAGCTGTCTATCCAACAGTCCCTTTTGCTTGGTTTTCTGGTTCTGAATTAACTCACGCAGCTTGCTTCGATCATCTTCCAGAGCCTCAAGTTCGGTTCTCTTCTGGACAATTGAAGTCTTCAATGACTCCAGCTTTGCCCTGAGGGATTGGATCTCATCGGCCATCGCGGCAAACTTGATGCTTTTCTTATCGATCTCGTTGGAGAGACCCTTGCCATTTTCCCCTGCGATTTTGTAGTCCTCGATTCCAAAGGCTTTCCGCAGAGTCTGCAGTCGAAGCTCCGGATTGTTGGTCAGAATAGCTTTCATCTCTTCCTGCGGAGTGTACACCGCGTATCGGAAGATGACACTCTGAGCTTTTGGATCAGGGGGCTCGTTGAAATTGAGGATCTCCAGAATTTTCTCTTTAATTTCAGTTGCGGAGTAAGATTTGGTATCCTCCGGCGTCTTGAGGACACAATCCTGTTGTCCGATGGAGTTTCGTTTTTTTACGAGCTTGCGGGTGACGATATACTCTCTCCCCTCAGACTCAAATTGTAATCCCACGGAACCTTCGGTCTCACCCGCCTTGAGCAAGGATCCAGCTTTTTCAGATCCTAGCCCGAAAAGCCCAAACTCGATCGCCATTAGCAGCGTGGACTTTCCAGAGCCGATGTCTCCCTCAAAGAGAGTTTTGCCCGGAGGAAAATCGATGATCTGACTCTTGTAGCTCCGGATGTTTTCGAGCTTCAATTTCTTGATCATCAAGCTAGTTTTTCCTCTCTGAATTCGTCTTGCAGCCTCAACGTCTCTACTCCCGAAGCGAGGATCCGTCTCTGATAGTCCAGCTTGGATTCACCACTCTTTTGGCTGTCGCGGGTGACACGGAGCAGCTCCACGGCAGATTGTACGCCCTTATCTCCCTTCAGATTTTCCTGGGAGACTTTTACATTGCCTATATTCTCCCGGAAGAGGTTTGCCTCAATCTGGCTGGGATCTTCCCCGGCGAGTTTGTTGGCTTCAAACTCTTTGGAAGAGAGTCCGAAGCGGTTGAACTGTACATAGACCGCGCCTCTGTTAGATAGTTCTCGTTGGAGTTCGACGAAATTGATGTCCGTCGTCTTTCCGCCGGACAGCTCCCCTTTTACGCGAATGATCACCACCTTGCCATTTACTTCGAGTTCTTCCAGCTTGGTGGTAAGCTCGCGTTTAGCCTGGGCCGAATTCTTGCCGGTGACCTCAAAGGAAAAATAGCATCCTTCGAACCCCTTGACCTCTACAAAATCGACTTGGTTGACTTTCTCAGCAAAGTCTACAACGAAAAACCCACGTTTTGTCCCTCTAGCTGTGTCCTCGATATCTTTTCCGTACCCAGTAAACAATGGTCCCGGAAAAGCTATCTTGGGGTACCCAGGTTGCGTAAACTGGTCAGTGACGTGGATGTGCCCGCCCGCGTAGTAATCAAAGCCCTTGGGAAAAAGACTGAGGGGCACCGTCTCCATTTCCGAAAGAAAAGCGGGCTTCAACTCCGTGATACCGCTGTGGAAGGCAAAAACCTTGAAGCCCTTTTCTGCTTCCAGTCGCGCTTTGTCCAAGTTTTCAAAGGTCTTGCTTTCGAGTCCGATCCTTCTAGCTGAAATCCCGGCGAGCTTGGCCTTGGTCTTGGGATCTACCATGAACTGGAGGATCACCTTTCCCGCCTCATCCAACCTGCTCTTCATGATGTTGGTCAGAATCCCCGCGGTGTCGAGGATGTCAATAATAGAAGTTCCGGTGGGGGTGTAGTCGTGACTCCCATAAATCGCGTACACGGGAATGTCCACTGCTTGTAGAAGCCGGAGTGTTTTGATTGTCTCGTTGACTATCGTGAGGTCCGGGATACTCACGTGAAAGATATCCCCGCAGATCAGGACGAAATCTACTTGAAGCTCGATGCACTTTTCGACCGCGTCCTCGAAGGCCTCTCTCTCCAACTGCCGGAGAATCGGCTCTCGGAAAGCGCCTAAATGGATGTCCGAAAGGTGTGCGAATCTCATCCAGAAACCTTCAAACGGCGAATTTCTCTCGGCTGAGATCGAACGGATCGGGGTTCTCGCGAGCTTTCTTCTTCGTCTCCGCCACTTTCTCATCGAATAGAGGTGTATAGATCGGTACGGCAAATTTAGTGAAGATGCTACTCACGATCGCCTCGCCCTTGTCGAGGCTCGCAATCGTCCGGTCTTCGTCAGAAAGATCCTGGGCGGAGCTTTCCATGACCGCCCGGCGCTCAGCCACCATCTCGTTGCCCAAAATGATCTTGGTATTCATGTTGGTCAACACCATCTGGGGAATCACGCTCGTGAGCTGAGTAATCGCAACCAGACCCACCTTGAACTTTCTTCCTTCTCGGGCAATGGTACTGTAGATGTTGGAGCTCTGTTCCATCGCCTCTGCTGAAAGTACCCTTGGCGCTTCCTCGATGACGATGCTTACGGGGGAAAGCTGATTCAGAGTCCCTTCAGCTTTAGCTTTCCTGTGGCCGTAGAAGATTTCGTTGGAGATGATACTCCCGACGATCAGTTCGGCCTCGTCACTCAGGCGGGAGGTGTCGATCACGACGATTCTGCCATTTTCGAGAGACTTTGTGATCTCCCCGATTGTAGCCCGACCGGCATCTGTAGAGAAAATATCCATGTCGCAGAGGATCTGACCGTCTCTAGCCGTGATACCGAGTGCCCTCCGGAATTTCCTTTGAAGAACTTGCAGAGTCCTGGGGGTGGTGCCCTCCACAGCAGTACCGAGGACCAAGTGTTGCAGCCATTGATTTAGGTAGGTCCTGTAGTAGCTGGCGATGGCATCTTGTTGAGCATCTGTGAAGGAAATGATCCCCTCGAAATGCTCGGGATTGAGGGTATCCAGATTCACTACCAGGGTGTTCTTGCCCATCACTGCGTCTGAAGAGTAGTAGACCAAGTTGCGCCCTGCTTTTGGGTGATCCTTGAGACCGATCCCGTCGCGGCCGTAGTACTCGTCGTGAGGATCCAAGACTAGAATCCCCACCTTGCCGATATCCATCAGACTCCATAGTATCACCTTCAACAGATTGCTCTTCCCACGGCCAGTGGTTGCCGGGATGAGGATGTGATGAGTAAAGGCAGAATCACCATCAAGATAGACGGGAACTTCGAGAACCTTCGAGCCACTTCGGACCTGCCCTAAGTAGACAGGGTTTCGAGGAGGAACCGAGAGAAATGCCATGTCTTTTTCAGTAGCAAAACGGATGGAGGTGAAAAATGGAGGCATGACTTTCGGGATCTTCACCTCTTTTTTATCCAGGAAGATCTTGGCGATCGGTTTTACTGAGGCGCAGACATAATTTCGCAGCTTCGGGTCCATAAAATCAATACCGGCGGAGTATCCCTCCAGCTTTAAACCTGCGGCCAGCTCTCGCACTGATCCTGGAATCTGACTCCCGTAGGCGAGATCGTTCACTTTCAAGATCAGATAACTATTCTCATCAATATCAGTGACAAGAAGATCCCCCAGCTCGATGTTCTGATCGCTTTTCTGTCTGACGAGGATGTTCGCGACTGAACCTCCCACAACCTGACCTGCAATTTCGATGGGATTGCTATTGTCACTCAAAACCGTACGTCTGCCTCAAAAGCCTGCAATAGTATTGAGCAGATTGTGAGCATCACCTGCGCGGATGTGGGGCACAAATCTTCCTTGTTTGTTCAAACCGGAAATCTGGGAAGAAATTAGGGCGCGGTAGTAGTCAATCTCGTTTTTGGAAACTCGCGAAGACAGATCCGCATCAACCAAGCCATATGGATAACCCGGAAAAGTGGGATCTGATGAATTAGAGCAGAAGAGGTTCAGGATTTCAGAAACTTTTTCTTGGTCCAGCTTTTTGAATTGATCCAGTTGGAAGTCGAGTCTAAATATCCAGTCAGAAAAGGATTGTAACTTCACCGCCACGCAAAAAACGTGATGCTTATGCGATTCAAAGATGGGGTGCCACCATTCGCCCGTGATTTGGTTAAGGTCTGCAAATTGGCTGATGGCACCCAAAACCGAGGACCCTGTATCCGTGAAAAGCCCGCTTGTTTTTGAGAGGCTCGCCAGTACGACTTCTCTCTCCTGGGTAGTTTTTTCTAATTTTAGAAAGTGTTTCCAACCCCGCTGAAAAACTTGCAAACTTCCATCCAGAACCACCACATCGTCTTGGTCCAGCGATTTCGCCACGGCTTCCGCAAACTTCCATTCCGCGGCACTTCTCACCACGGAGGCTAACTTTGAGACACTTCCGGCTTGAGTAACGTCGTCCGTTAAGCGCTCGATATACTTCATCACGAATTCGGAGGCCTCTGGAATTAGCCGGGCAAATTCTAGTTTGGCGGGCACAAGAATCGTCTCAAAGAGTAGCTCTCCATTTCTCACTCTGGAATAAATCGCTGAGAAAAACTCAATCTCCGGGATTTCTAGGATCGCTTGTCTCTCATTGTTCCGCCAGACACATGCGTAAATCCTGTTGAGTTGTACCGAAAAATTTGGGGCACCCAGCAGCTCTAGATTCCCACCGTCCACAAAGGCTATCTTACGATTGGTTCTTGCTGGTCTGATCGGAAAGAAGGACTCCTTTTTGAAGGGGAACGCGTTCACGTCAGGATCTCGAAAGTACGGGTTGCCCAGGGAGTGTTCGCCCATCTGTAAGTCAAGGCGAGCAATGATTTCTTTCGCAGCTTCAACACTCAACTAAAAATCTCCCAAAGATTTTCTGAAATTGAAAGAAACAGTATCGATGGCAGCTCTCCCGGTACTTTTAAACAATACATCCAAAAATTCTGCAAAGGTCTCTTCAAAACATTCTGGGTATGATCAAGACCTGGTGATCATACTTTATGGAAACTTTGGGTTTCGCTATGCGTTTTGCAATTTCTTAAATTGGTCTAGGGTAAGACCTTTGGACTTAGCAAAGGCTACTAGGCGTCTCGAGCTGAACTCACACTCCCGGCAGATCCACGCAGAGCACACGGCACAATACTTGACTTCTTTGACACTTGAATCGTTCAGGGTCAACCGGCACACGTCACAGACGCCGTTCTGCCATTTCTCCGCCATAGATGATTTCCCTAGCCATACGCCGAAATAAGCGGTACTTTGGAGTCACCGCTGGGTTTGGAAGAAAAGATTTCCTTCACCTCCAGCACCCACACACGGTGGGGTTTGGACCCGAAACCGTGTTCTTTCAATTTAGCATTCGCCTGTTCGACGAGTTCGCTATCCGTGACCTCGGAGGCTTCTCCCTTCAACTGATAACCACCCATAGTCTCAGTGTCGATCACAGAGGCAGCTACTTTATTCCAGGAGGTTAGATTCGCGAAGGTCTTGTTTTCGTAAAGATCCCCGAAGAGCATCTTGTCGTTGTCTCCCACGATTCCCAAAACGAAGCGCGGCGAAATGTTGGGCACACCGGCTTTATCGACACTTCCGATCAGAGCAACGTTATCGTTCTTTATCAAGAGCCGGAGAACCTCTTCAGGGATTTGGACCAAAGGAACTTCGATTCAACCGCCCATTTCCACAGAATTAAAGTGATTTCCCAATTCTCTCTCCTTCGGAAAACAAGAGAAAGATAATAGTGAGTCAAGACAGCTCTCGTTGAGTTTGACCATCAACACAAAATCGATCTACGAGGCCAAAGAAAAGTCAGACGGCCTGCGGGTGCTCATCGCCCGGTTTTATCCACGTGGTGTCAAAAAGTCACATTTTGATCTCTGGCTGCGTCACGCTTCTCCCGAAGTTGCTCTACTCAAGAGGTACAAAAGCGGCGAGGTTGACTGGAAGGAATTCTCTAAAGAATTTAGGAAACAGATTAGGGAGTCTCCATACTCCAAGCAAGCGATTCAGGATCTCGTGGAGCTCCTCGGGAAAGAGAAAGTAGTCACCCTTCTCTGCTACGAAAAAGAAGGGGTAAACTGTCACCGGTATCTAGTTAAGGCGATCGTGGAGACTACAATCCGGCGACGAAAGAAAGCCACTTCAAGCCCGAGAAAAGGCAAGGAAAAAGAGCGGATTGATCGCTAGAATCGTTCCGATAATTCCCTCGATGTTTTCAAAGGGCGCGAGCGCTCCGGCGAGTCCGAGATAGAAAGGTGAGTTTCCTGACCCTATGCTTATCACAAACAGCGTTTTTGAGGCGCTGTCCAAAAGCAGGATGATTCCAAGAAAGCACAGTAGCTCTACAATCAGATATTTTCTAGAGTTCAAGTACTAGGATCGGTCAAAGCTGTCCCCGGTAAGAAACAAAATTCCTTGCGGATTTTGCGACCGAATCTACAAACCACAAAACAGTCTCCTGAATTCATATTCGTAGGCCATATCTAATTTATTCAGCGACAACCTATGCCAATATGCCTTTTAGTACATTGTCCGAATTTGACGAGATCCTGGTCAGCGCAACAGACAATGCCCTAGTGACCGTCGTGGGCGTACCAGTGGCTACCGCGATCAAATTCTACATGGATGTCTCCCTGATATCCAAGGACATTGACAAGTTTCGCTGGCAGCTAAATCGCTACGTGTCTGGTTCAAAACTCGTAGAGGACAGAATCATTCGCAATCTCGCTGAATCTCTGGAATCGGATCGAGCTCTCGCGGTTTCACCGGAAAGCGCCGGAGATCTCAAGGCCTTCGTGCAGACCTGCCGTGCAGAGTTCTCCTTGAAGTAGGCTTTTCGCAGAATCCGCGATCCCTTGCGGAAAAACGGATTTAGAATTCATATTCTGAGAGCCTCACGCTATTTATCCAAATCAAGGGTAATTCCTCCTATTTCCTCCTCGAGCTGTGATTCTTTGAATACGCCCTCCGATAATCGCGAATTCAACGTCCTTCTGTTATCGGCCGTTGACAAGGCTCTAGCAGAAAGTGTGGGTGAGGCAGTCGGTGGTGCGCTCAAAGCTTTCATCCCCGTTGGGGTGGTTGCAACAGACCCAAAGGGTTTTGCGACGAAACTGGAAAGACTGACTGGAGGAAACAAGCTCGTGGAGCAGAAAATCATGAAACATCTCGAGGAGCTGATCTCCCAGCGAAGCACGAAGCCGGTGGATCCAGTAATGCTAAGTCGGCTCGACTTCGGACAATTTGTCGAAACCTGCCGTGGTCAATTCAATCTGAACTAATCTCGTCGCGTTGTTTTCTTCAAATAAAAAAGAAGGGGAGAACCCCTTGCGGGGTTCATCGTCAGACAGCGACGAGACCTGCGCCGCCCGTTACCAATCCACCGATTGACTGGAGGAAGGTTAGGGCGCCAGTGGAAGCTACCGAATATACCTGGATTTCATCAGAGCCGGAGTTGAAGGAGTACAGGTAGTGGCTGTTCCCGCCGAAAGCCAGATCCAATGGAGTGAGATTCGTTGTGGTGGCTGTCGATTGAAGTAGTGTCAATACCCCGGAGTGACTGATCGCATAGCTCGAGAGAGTGTTGCCGTGCGCGTTGGCAGTGTAAGCTAGCGTACCATCACCGTTGATGGCCACCCAGCAGGGAGCGATCCCACCGTCCACGATTGAGTTGCTGATCACTAATATTATGCCCGAATTAGAGACCGAGTACGAGGAGAGAGATCCACTTGCTGCGTTACTTACAACCAGTTTGCCGTTTGGAGCAAAGGCGAAGCCGAAGGGCTCGGTTCCGTCGGATGTGGTCACCTTCGCTGAACCTGCTCTACCCATGGCATTGACCGGGAACGCGTCAATATTATTGGTGTTTTTCTCTGTCACCACCAGTACAGTTCCGGAGGGATTGAAGGAAATCTCTGCAGGACCGACTGCGCTGCTAGAGCTGAGTGACTGAACAGATCCCGGGATTCGGCGGAGAACTCCGTTGGCTGTAACCTGGAATCCAGCGATGTTACCTGCCGTCGTGGCATTGCCCGCATTGACCACGTAGACCCAGTCGCCATGGACAGTCACGCTTAACGGGGAGACTCCGCCAGAACTCACGATGTCAGTGAACTTCAGATAGGCGCCAGAGACCTGGAACACGCTAAGCTGATTGCTGCCGGCATTTACTGCGAATAGCCAGCCTGAGCTCAGCGCTAGAGCACCCTGATCTCCCAGCCCTACACCAGTGCCGAGGCCGTGCGTGGAAAACTGGCCGGCGAAGGTGAGGAGGCCGTTGGGGGCCCTGCTGAAGGCCTGGATGGTGTTTCCGGTGGCAGAATTGGTCTGTGTGAAAACTGCCCCGGATATTGAGTTCGGAGCAGAAGTTGCTGCTGCACTTGCTGTGATCCCTGGAAGGATGAAGAGGACGAGTCCGACTATAGATAGAAGAATGGAGAGATGATGTTTCTTCATGCCGCGACGAAAAGCCCGGAGGAGATAAATCACTACTTCGATGTTTGTTCGTAATCTCTTCCAAATTTGTTAAGTTCGTCTTTTTTTGGCAGGACTTGCCTAAACTGACTTGGCTGCGGCGATCATCAAGTAATTTACATATAGGCGGCTCAAGTCGCCACCACAGCGAAGCTCGATGGTATCTGAAAAGACACTGCATTTTCAAGGGAAGAACAAGGATCTGAATCTACTCCCTCAGCAAATCGTCACCCAGCTGGAGATGGATGGCTATAAAGTCCAATCATCGAATAGCGCGGTTGGATGGGTGATTCAGGCTCAAAAGGCCGGGATCCTGCGTGACATCATCACTGCGGACAGGGCGTTCACGATTCTTATCTCTGGAGATCCCAACGATTTTACAATTCGAATCGGCATAGGAAAATTTGTCCAGAATATCGCAGTAATGGCCGCAGAGGTGATCCTCCTGTCTACCTTGTTTCTCGCTGTTGACGTTCCGGAAATGCTCTGGACGGTTCACGTCGAAAATGGAATCATCAAGGAAATCAACCAAATAATAGGATAAACCGCCAGCGGTGGGCAAATTCCGCCAAATCGCATTTGATGATTGCATGGCAGCTCACGCTCTTGGATCTGCCCACACGGGCCCATCTTTAACACCGTTCTAATCTAATCAGATGGAGCAGGAGTACTCAATCCCATTTTCCTAACAAGAGTCTCAAACCTCGGCTCTCCGCGAAGATTTTCGTATACAAAATCTGAGGCTATTGAAGGGAGGTACCCCGACCCCGATTCGTACGCTTTCTCAAGATTATCGACGGCCTTCTCTTTCTCGCCCAGCACGGCATAAACTCCAGCAATTCTCGAATATGGCAATGCCTTGCCCGTAATCGGTTCTTGGAGTTCGTCAAGCAACTTTCTCGCCTCCTCGGGCTTCCTGGCCATCACGTAGGCATAAGCCAGATCTCCGTAGAAGGCGAAGCTCTTGCTTTCTTCAGCAGCCTTCTTTACTTCCGCGAGGCCTTCATCGATTTTACCACTTCGGATGTGCGCCAACCCCAGATTGTCCAGGGTGAACCAATCCCCTGGATCCAAGTCTAGCGCTTC
>JASHXQ010000263.1 GCA_030043455.1 Nitrososphaerales archaeon
ACCGGTAAGCTGGCTTATTTAGAGCGGAGTTGTCTTCATCCAGAAGTCAAGAGATAGGATTCTAGCTTGCCATTCTCCAGCTGCCCCACCACCCCGCGCAGGACCTCCTCTCCATATTCACTTCCCGGATTAAAGCAAATAGTTCTGCCGATCTTTACCATTGCTTTGGCTTCGTGGATGTGGCCGTGCAACCCGATCAGGGGCTGATACTTCTCAATCACCTTTCTTGCCGCGAAACTCCCAGCGGAAGTCAATACGACATGACCTGCGTTTACAACCGGCTTTAGATCGGGAGTGACTTTCGGTGCCTGGTCAATGGGGGTGTTGATGGGAGGGACGTGAATATTGAAGATCGCTTTTTCTGGTCGATCCAGTTTTGTTGCCATATCTTCGATCATGGATTCCAGAACATCTTCATTTGCTTCCCTGGGGCTGTGCCAGGGCGTACGATTCACAATCCCCATAGTAATCATCTCGTGGACATTGTCAATCTGTACTACCTTTCGCTCGGGATTTACGACAATGGAGGAAGAATCCAAAACCGCATCTAATTCGGAAATGTCGTCATTTCCGGGCGAGATGAAGCATTTGATACCGGTTCCCTTCAACCTCTCTTCCGCGAGAGCCAGCCATTTTTTCACGCTCTCCACCATGAGCTGATTGAAGATCTTGGAAGCAATTGCGGGACGGGCGTTGAACTCTTCGAAATCAGCCCGCCCCACGAAAAGAGTGTAGATTCCAGAGTCTCTCATTTCCTTCATCAAAGATTCGGCTTGCTCCTTTGATTTGAGAAGCACATCTTCTCCTGCGTAGTTGCATTCATAGGTACCTTTGCCGGTGTCCACCACGGGAATCATTGATTTTCCCGTGATGTCACCTCCCAAAATCAAGACATTTGCCTTGTAGAATTTGGCTGCATTCAGGAACTTTCGAAAGCAGACATCCGAACCATGAACATCTGTCACGAAAAAGAATTTGGAAATCCCACCGTCCAAGTCGGATGTAAACTCTCCTCTAAGACGAAAATTTCAATTAGGTCAACAATGGTCGAATCAATTGCCCAGCCCCTGGTGACGCAAACTGATCGGGATCCTCGTAGGCGATTTGCCCACCTAGTATGGTCAGTTTCACTCGCCCCCTCACTTCCAACCCGTTGTAGAGAACAGTTTCCCGCGCTTTGGTCTGCAGATCGGATCCCATGATTTTCCAGCTTCGATTGTAGTCCACAATCGCGAGATCCGCGTCGCTCCCGACCCCGATCGATCCTTTTCTCGGGTAGATTGCAAAGCGCCGAGCCGCCGCCGCGGAAGTTATCCTGGGAATGTCCCGCAAATCAAGCCTACCCCGGTGAACTAGCTCGAGAAGCAGGGGGAGCCTTGTCTCTACCCCTGGGGTCCCGGCAGGAGCTTTGAAAATATCCTTGAAACCGGCCTCCTTTTCTTCCAGAGTATGCGGAGCGTGATCGGTGGAGGACATCTCAATCTCTCCAGAGCCGAGGGCGACGACCATTCGATCGTTGTCTTTTTGATGTCGTGGAGGAGGATTAAATTTCGCAAGAGGTCCCTCTTTCACCAGAGTTTCCGTCGAGAAAATCAAGTATTGAGGACACGTCTCTGATGTTACATCGATTCCTTTTAGCTTGGCCTGCACGAGCAAATCGACTCCTTCCGAAGTACTTACGTGGACAATGTGAAGCTTTGAACGCGAAAAACCGCCTAAAATCAAAGCCTCGGCAATCGCCTCTTCTTCGGTGAAGTTCGGGCGGGAGTCATAATGAGCCAAAGGATCGGTCCTCCCTTCACGTTTCATCTCGTCGATCAGCAGCGAAATTGTTGAAGCTGCCTCCGCATGAATGCAATGCACCAGCCCCGTTTTCTTTACCTCCCGCATGGTCTCAAGAAGCTCTCCTGAAGTGGTTACGAAAGTTCCTGCGTACTCTTTCTCTCGTTCTCTGGGGGGAGAGATCATGTAAGTCTTGAAGGCGATTGCTCCGGCAGAGGCGATTCCGGAAAGGCAAGACAGATTTTCCTGATTTGCGCCAGCAATAAGCCCGAAGTTCGATACGGATTTTTGCTGGACCAGTCTGGCTTTTTCTTTGAAAATTTCTGGAGAGGTCACGGGCGGCTCCGTATTGGGCATATCAAAAACAGTCGTGGTACCCCCTGCCAAGGCCCCACGGCTCCCTGACAGAAAATCTTCCTTATAGACCTGGCCGGGATCGCGAAAGTGGACGTGCGGATCGATCAGGCCGGGAAACACGATCATTCCGTGGGCATCAATCAGGTGCGCAGCGCTGCCCGTCGCTATTTTCTCAATGGCCACAATTTTTCGAGAATCGATCGAAAGATCGACCTCGATCAGGTCTCCGTCTCGGAGAATCTTTCCATTCTTGATCTGGAGATCGTGATCTGGCAAGAGCTCTTGACTAAGGGTCTCTCCCCCAGAGTTTTAGGCTTTAAGGGTGGAAGATACCAGGAACTAAAAAACGATCAGACGCGGGTTCCGCAGAGATTGCAGAATTTGGAGTTGGGTTGCAACGAATTTCCACAGTTCTTGCAGTACAGGGATTGTGCTCCAACACTCTGTTGGGACTGGGGTTGCGGGGATACCACACCAATCCCAGAGTAAGCAAGGGCCATCGATTCTTTGTACTCGATATTTGTGATGTGAAAGGAACTAGCTGTATATCTTCCAGTCGTATTCGTATGAGCATCCGACATTACCATTCGCCGATTGAACTCATCTGTCACCGCCTGAAGAGCTGGCAACTGGGGAGCAGCGGAATTAATCGATACGTCCATCTTATTCGCCAGAACCTGAAGAACTCCCCGCTTGAAATGCACCTTAAAATTGTGGATAAACTGGTAGGACTGCGGGTTTCGCAGGATAGCCTCGGGTGGGTTTCTGGCGTCGAATTTTATCTTGGAGTTTTTTCTGCCCAACATTTTCCGGCGTCCCATCTTAGCTGTGGGAACCATAACCAATAAGATTTGTTAGCGAGCTGCTTAGGGCAGGTTGTAAATCAGACAGCTCAGGCTTTTACAATCAATTCCAAGACGTTCTCTATTTTTTCAGAAGCAAAAGACTCGTCTCCAATCAGGGAGGTGATTGCGAGAAGGTTCTGGGCCACCTGCCTTCCCTTCAGGGTTAATTTGAATTCCATCTTTCGTACTACCCCACTTTCTGCAAGTTCACGGGTCACCTGCGATTCCACGAGCCCTGTATTCTGCAAAAGCATCTTTTCCTTGTTCCAAGTCGAACCGCTAATCCCCACTGCTCGAAGTATATCTAGCGAGGAGACTTTACCACGAAGCAAGAGCGCTAGCAGTATCTTAGATTGAATTTCCGATAGTACCGGCTTTTGCATCCTGTCAGCGTCTTTGGTATTAGGCAATAAACCTTTAGGCGGAAAACCTGTTGGCCTGCAACATCCGATGGCATTTTGCCGATCATAGTTGCAAAGATTGGAGGAATTTTCTTTTTTCGGAAAATTGGGTTGCACTGTCGCTTAACAAAAAATCTGATACTTTCGAAATTTTTCGCAATTCTCCGGATGCTGATTTTTCGATGATAGCTCAAGAATCGACAAAATCCTTCAGGAATGAATTGTAGTGTTGATGGACAATATGACTGCCTCGGATCCCGGTTTCATTAAATATTCCAAAAATTGCGAAAAGCGATTACCCCATGTCCCGCTCCAAGAATAAAGACATCAGTGCTCGACGCAGAAAGAAGCAGGACAAGGGTCTCCCTTGGGCATACATAATCCCGGCAATCATCGTTATCATTTTGATTATTGGTACAGTTTACGTCGAAACCAAATCAGGCCCGATTACTACCACTGCCCTCCTTGCGGGTAATCTTGATTTTCCCTACCCTTGCTTGGGCAGTGAGTCGCTTTTTCTGCATATTCATCCCTACCTCCAGATTGTCATCGACGACAAGAACGTTACGATTCCAGGTGCCATTGGAATAGAAAATCCGGTGCCAGAAGGTGTCTACAACCATGGGGAGGCTTATAGTGGAGGAGCGAATTCCTGTTTCGAACCGGTGCATACCCATGATTCTTCGGGATTGATACACATTGAATCGCCCGACGATCAGAATTACACTTTGGGCGATTTCTTCCATATCTGGGCTCAGACCTATTCGTACGCCCTGATCAATGGTGCCAAGCACCCCATCGTGTTCAATAGTACCGACATCCTCGGGTACACCACGAATAGCACCTACAGCCTCGTTCTGTTGGTCGATGGAAAGCCGTCAGCAGCTTACGACAACCTCGTGCTAAATACTCTCGACTACTGCACTCCGTCTATAACATCCACTTCGTCTCCGTGTTATCCCACGGATTGGGACTCCCAGACAAATTCTGCTGGCGCCCCGGCGTGGGAAGGTGGGTCCGGTTATCCCTATGGGACCGGTCACACGATCGTTATCGAGTTCGGCCCGACTTCCTCAGTTCAATCTTGAACCTTGGACGCCAGCTCCGATGCAATCTGAGATCGCGTCTTCCCGCGAGTATCGATGCCCTCGTTCCGAGCAGCTATCAGCAACGGATCGTTTTGGTCGACTTGATCCATCGGCGCAGGCACTGTAGCAGCAATGGGCTGCGCCATAGGTCGTTGCATGCCTGGAGGGGTTAGCGGCGCTCTCAGCTCCTGGTTTATCGTTTCTGTAAGACCTCGGCTCGCGGTGTCAAACTCTCTGCGGGCTTTCCCCAGAGCTCTCGCTAGCTCTGGAATTTTGTTACTCCCAAAAAGCAAGATCCCCAATCCGACGATGAGAATCCAGACAACGGGATCATCCCACGCCAAATCTTTAGACCTTCAGAAGCTCAGTAGTTCTGAGGGTTTCAATTATTTACGCATAGCTTCTAGCCACGCTTATTTACGAGCGTTCGAAATGGGGAAATGCTGTACCTAATTTGGGTTTGCTTCTCGAGAAAATCGATGCATACGTCGAAGGTTTGAGAAAGGGCGGAAAAGAGCCAATGAATTACGCCACTCAAATCCGCATCATGAAGGACGAGATTGATGAAGCAGATCGAGAGAAAGCTAGATCCTACTTAGTAGCTCTGAAATTAATGCTCGATAACAGCGTGGAGAACAGAGACATCATCAAAGCGATCTGCACCAGAATGGCAAAATCCTATGAACGTGTTCTTCCCCTGTACATGATTGCCAACGAAACTATTGAGACCTATCTCCCGAACCCCTGACTGATTCTCACAAGAAAAATAGTCAGAGCCCCTTTCTGATGCCCGGAAATGATCTCTCAGAGTTCCCGGAATCTGTAGAGTTCGAAGGCATCGGTAATGTTTCTCTACTTCAGATCCACCTGATCGCTCTAGCTGTCGTGGCACTGGGTGTGGTTTTCGCAGTTCTCGCTCCTCCGGGTGGCTACATTGCTCTTGTAATCTTCATCATTGTTGCATTACTTTACGATCTTTTTTTCTTGCGAAGGTCGCAACGACCTGTCCGGGTCACGCTCTTTCTTCGTACGGATCCCGTCCAAGCCTGCTTTGGAGAAAACAAGATCGGCGAAATTAAATCTGGCACTCTTGTCACGGATATGGAGAATGAAAACGAATTGGGATACAGGGCCACACCCAACAGGCAATTGTCAGTGTGGGTTTTTGACACACCGAAAGACGCCAAGATCGCTGCGCGCAGACTGCTAGAATATCTGCCTCTCGAAAAGGCGACTTAGTTCAAACCTTATAGTCCTCGGCCCAAACGAATTTTAGTCAAGTAGGGTTGTGAAACTAGAGTGACCTATTCGATAGTGGCGAGAGATCCCAAAACAGGCGATATGGGAATCGCAGTGCAATCACATTATTTTTCCGTAGGTTCGGTCGTAACTTGGGCGAGATCGGGTGTGGGGGCAATCGCTACCCAATCCATGGCAGAGATTAGTTATGGTCCTCTCGGTTTGGATCTTATGGCAGGTGGAAAGGCAGCCCCAGAGGCCTTGGAATCACTCCTCAAAACTGACTCGAGATCGGACACAAGACAGGTGGGCATGGTGGATGCTCAAGGGAACGTGGGTGCCCACACCGGTTCTAGGTGTATCGATTTCGCTGGCCATGTGAAGGGGGATCAATTCAGCTGTCAGGCTAATTTGATGAGTAACGATACGATTTGGGGTGCGATGGAAAAGGAATATCGGAGGAGGGAAAATCTGCAGCTCCCCGAGAGACTTTTGGCAACCCTCGAAGCTGCCGAAAACGCCGGAGGGGATGCGAGAGGGAAGCAATCCACAGCTCTACTTGTTGTTTCATCCAAGCTCTACGCGAATCCTTGGATGGGACGGATTATGGAGCTTCGGATCGAGGATAGCCCCGAGCCCCTGCCCGAACTCAATAGATTGCTTCGAATTAGGCGGGCGTACGATTGGGCGGACAAAGGCGACGAATTCCTCACTCTTGGAAAAGTGGAAGATTCTCTGACCGCCTTCAAGAAAGCGCAGCAACTGGCTCCCGAGATCGAGGAGATCCGTTACTGGGTTGGGATCGGTCTGCTCGGATCTCCAGCTACCCAAGTAGAGGGTTTGGAGATTGTAAAAGAGATCTTTTCAAAATATCCGAACTGGAAAAGTGTAACAAAAAGCCTTCTGGAAAAAGGATATCTCCAAAAGGACAATCCCGTGGGACAACTGCTCTAAAATTATCCCTCGGATATCACTGCGTCAACTTCGATCTCGATTAGCATCTCTTTCGCCACCAATCCGCTCACCTGTACCATAGTAGCAGCAGGTTTCACCTCATGGAAAAATTCGTAGTGCGCGCGTGAAATCTCCGGAGTCTGTGAGATGTCAGTGACGAACATTCTAGTTCGCACAACATCCCCAATCCCGGAGCCTGCCTGCTTCAGCGCAGTTTCGATCTTCTCCAGGACGTACTTGGTTTGCGCATAAGGGTCGCCTACACCGTGGACTTTTCCTTCGGAGTCAGAGGCCGTTGTACCAGCCACGAAAACGAACTGCCCGAGCCGTACGGCGCGAGAATAACCTGCTCGCCCTTCCCAAGGAGAACCGCTGGAAATATTGCTTCTTTGCATGGTGGCGTCTCCCGTCATGTTCCGGCCACTTTTGTTTTACTGAGACTCAGATAACGAAGGAATGTAAATTGTAATTTCTACGCTCAAAGTTTTAATTCGACAAAAACGGGGTGCATTTTTGGGTTACAAGTGGCGAAAACCACTATCTATTTTGTCACCGACGTTCACGGGTCCGACCGGTGCTTCCGGAAATTTCTGAATGCGGGTAAGTTTTACCAGGCGCAGGTGCTGATCTTGGGTGGAGATATCACCGGAAAGATGATCATTCCTATAATAAAACAGGATGATGGGACTTGGACCTCCCCGGGATTCGGCCAGGAAATCCGGATGAAATCCCAGAAAGAAGTAGATGATACAATCAAAGCCTACCGCGATTCAGGTACCTATCCTTACTTAACGGAAAAGAAAGAGTATGAAGAATTACAGGCGAATCCCGAGGCGGTAAAGAAACTCTTCACGAAAGTGATGGTCGATAACATTTCTCGCTGGATGGAGTTGGCGGAGGAGCGACTAAAGGGCACAGGGATAAGGTGCTACGTGTCTCCGGGAAATGACGATGAATTTGAAATTGATAGTGCCCTAGATTCAGCAAAGTATGTCATCAACCCTGAAGAAAAGGTGATTTTTGTGGACGACGAGCATGAAATGATCACCCTCGGTTATGCCAACCACACGCCGTGGAACAGCCCGAGAGAGGCTGACGAGGATGTTTTGGAGAAGAAAATCGAAGCAATGTGCTCCAAAGTTAGCAATATGAAAAAATGCATCTTCAATTTGCACGTGCCCCCGATTAACACGATCTTGGATCAGGCTCCCAAGCTTGACGAGACGCTGAAGCCCGTGACCTCTGGAGGCCAACTACAGATGACTTCCGCGGGGAGCGTTGCCACAAGAAAAATGGAAGAAAAGTACCAGCCGCTGATAGGAATGCATGGTCACATTCACGAGTCGAAGGGTGCCGTAAAGATCGGAAAGACGATGTGCTTCAACCCCGGCAGCGAATATGGTTCCGGGATTTTGAAGGGCTTGCTCTGCCAGCTCGAGGGTGATAAAATCAAATCGCATCTCCTCGTCTCTGGCTGATGCGATCTCGGGGACACGCTCGAGCGAAATCGCCTTGTGGCTGGAGTGCCGATCTGAGTGACCAACAATTATTATTTCCTCTCCGAAGAGGAAGCGCGGTTTTTCATCGCCCTCAGCTCATTCATGATTCCGCCAGGAAAAGATCCTGCAAATTCTCCCGGCGCTTTGGAAGTCGGCGGCGTGAATTACATCGATTCTGCTCTTTTCGATTTCCCAATGGGAGCGCAGGAATATTTTCGTGGAATAATCAAATTGATGAACGAAAAGGCTCAGGATAGATTCCGGAAGGATTTCGCGTCCTTGCAGGAACCAGACAAAGGATTTGTTTTGAAATCGCTCTTTTCTGATCCGATGACTAGAGAAAGAGCCTTCGATCTGCGTTCCATTGTTCTAGAGGGATTCTATTCAGATTATCACGATCCTACTTACCAAGGTGTTACTGCTTGGGAGTTGATTAGATTTGAAGGGAAGCGCATTACTGGAATAAAGAAAGACTGGACATTTCTGAAAATATGGCGTGATTTTGAACAGCAAAGGGCTTGATGAACAGAAATCCATGCCGGCGGATTATGATGCGATAATTATCGGTTCCGGCGCTGGAGCCGGCCCCCTATCTTACATGCTTGCCCATGCCGGCAAGAAAATTGCGATTATTGAAGCGGGGGGCTTTTACACAGCCAACGATTTCACTCGCTTTGAACTGCAAGCCCTCCGGAACCTTTGGGCGAAGCCGAGGTGGACGCAGAATTACGAGCTCGGCCTTGACGGAGAGATAGCTTTGGGCATGGGTAGGAGTGTTGGGGGTTCTACCACAATATTCACCGCAGTCGCACACAGGGCGCCTGATTTCAATTTTCCCGAATGGTACGACGCAACCGAACTGGAGAACGACTCCGGAGAACCCTTTTCATCGGCGGATCTTCATCCATACTACGATCAGGTGGAGAAGGAATCGGGGGTCAGAAAGTACAACGAATGGGACGAGGGTGTGAAATTAATCAATCGAGGGTTCGAGAAACTGGGGCATCCCTTCCATCCAGTGAACGCGTACATATCTCCACAATGCGATCAGTCGGGCTGTCTCTTTGGGTGTCCCACCGAAGCAAAGAGGGGGACACTGTTGACCTACATCATCCCGGCGATTTACTTAGGGGCTATCGTCTTCCACAACTCGACAGTCACCAAGATCATGATTTCCAAGAGCCCTTCTTCCGAGCCCGGAGCGATTGCGACGGGAGTCGAGTTTATTGCTCAGAATGGGGAGAAACAACGTATCTCTGGAAGAATAATAATTCTCGCTGCTGGTGCCCTAAATACTCCTGGCTTGCTATTCGATTCGAACATTTTCGAAATTGTCGGAGATACTCCTAGCGTATCGCAGATCGGCCGGAACTTTGGTGCAAATACTGCGGCTCTAGTCTTTGGGAAATTTGAGCAAGTATTGAACAACTGGATAATGCATCCGCTTTCCGGACAGATGGAAGAATTTTCCCAGAAGGAAAAGGGAGGCTATCTCTTGGAAGCCTCAGAAGTGATGGAGGGCCCCCTGTCGTTCGCAGAGGTGATGGTGGACGAAGAAGGAATACCCCTGTGGGGAATAAAGCAAAAAGAGATTATGGAAAACTACCGTTACTACGCTGGGATCTTCATCAATATCCATGACCAAAACGACGGGCGAATCTTTCGCGATCAGGAGACCGGCGTCGAGAAAATTTACAAACCGGTGACTTTTATTGACAAGGCGAGGTTCAAAGCTGCGAAGGCACTTTGCGTACAAGGCCTCGAAGCTGCGGGGGCAACCGAGACATTTGGCTCAGTTTATCTGAGCCACCACGTACAGGGCTCGTGTCGGATGGGTAGCAATCCCAGAAGAAGCGTGGTCGACTCGCACAACCGAATGCACGATGTTCAGGGACTCTACATCATGGACGGGAGCGTGATCCCTTCAGTGATTGACGCCAATCCATCGCTGACGATCATGGCTCTCTCACGGCGCTTGGGGGATCATCTGCTTTCCAAGGTTCTAAACTAGAGGTCAGCTTTTCGATGAATGCAACGACGAATACCAAGAAAATTATCCTGACTGCCCGGCCATTCAGCTCGAAAGCTTCCGACCTCCTGTTGCAGGTGACCGAAGGGAAATACGAAACCCTCCCTACAAGGAATGCAACCCCGGAGAATTCCTCGCGAGTGGAAATTATTCTGATGGACACGGCCATGGGTGAAGAGCTTCCACTTCTCTCCATCGACAGCCTCAAGCGATTTCCGAATCTGAAACTGATTCAGTCCACCCGAGCAGGAGTGGACGTCTTACCCTTCCAAGACTTTCCCACGGGAGTAGTTGTATGTGGAAACATCGGAGCATATGGAGACCAAATTGCAGAGCACGTATTCGGAATGATTCTATATTTTGCAAGAAACTTGGAAGTCTCAAACTTAGCTCTTTCCAAGGGCCTGTGGCAGATTCCAGCGTCGATATTTCTGCGCGGCAAGACTATCCTGATCGTAGGCACTGGGGGCATCGGCGAATCGGTAGCCAGGCTGGCTGCCGGTTTTGGGATGAGAATAGTCGGAGTGAACTCGACTGGTCGTAAAGTTCCGGGATTTGATTCCATCGTCGCTTTAAACGATATCATAGGAGTCCTGAGAGATGCTGATGTGGTCGTCATCGCGCTTCCGTTAACAGTGAAGACCTTCCACCTAATTGGTGAGTCAGAACTTAGGGCAATGAAGTCCACTTGCATTCTCGTAAATGTCGCTAGGGGCTACATTATAGATGAGGCCGCGTTATACAATCGGCTGAAGTCGACCCCCAATTTCAGATGCGGTCTCGATGTCTGGTGGCATTACCCCAAAAAGGGCGCCTCCTTTGAGGAAAGCTTTCCCTTTTTTGAATTACCGAATTTTCTAGGGACGCCTCACGATTCTGGGATAGTTCCCGAGACCGAAGAAATTGCTCTTCTCAGCGCCATTGAAAATATTGGGCGCTTTGTGAGAGGTGAGCTTCTGAAAGGTGTAATGAACCGAAACGACTATCTGGGGCTGAAGGAACTCATCTCGCAGGCAAACTAGGCCTCTGGACGTAGATCCGAGGGAGAGCTCTTGGTAGACAAAAAGAAATCTGAGAATCCAAAACAACTTACCACCCTTGTCAGTCTGCTTGATGGATACGCCGCTCTTTCGGTGACTGATCCAGTTAGGATCAGAAAGATCGCGAAGAGCTACTCGGAAGAAGATTCAGAAGTCAAGAGCGCATGGAGGGAAATCTCAAAGGATGTCGATGACATCTCGGAGCTCGCAGCCTCGTCGGAAGATATTGTGAAACAATCTAGGCGGCTAAGTATCATCCGGCCTTTCATGCTCTTCCTACCGCTAATTGTTCTCACGCTTTATTACATTCTTATCGGATCTCACATTATTGCCCGTCTCGGGCAAATCGGGGCGTACGCATTTCTCGGAATTTTTATAGCTGCATATCTTATGAGTTTCTTGGTCTATTTCACGATGAACAAGAAATTGTCTCGTACCGTAAACAGCTACTACGAACAGCACATGGGAGAAATAGCTCGGCAGAGACGTCACATCAAGGTGGTGAATCAAAGGCTGATCGATAGACTTGCTATGCTCATTCGATCCGAAGATAGGGATCCGAGCAAGTATAAATTTTCGTTGTTCCACAACGACTATGCGAATATTAACGTCGTTTCTGAAGACAAGAACTCGATCTACACCGTGACTGTAAAGGGCAAATCCCTCCGCAAAGAACAGTAACCGGCTAATAGGTCTTCTCAGACTCTTCCTTCTCTTTCTGCCCTAACTTCTGCTCGACTAGATGGTAAGGTATGCCCGTTTGTGGAATTTGGCGGCGCATTGGGAGGCCCTTGAGCCGTGGCGGCCATTGACACGAAATAAGAGTCAATCCAAGCCCACCCGGTTAGAAGCTTGGTTCCAATAGTCCCAACGGTCATTATCATCACTATAGCAAGGACCACATGCAAGGCTCGCTTGCTTATCGGAGAAAGTGGGTGATTGAATACGCCGTGCTTCAACGCGAATTCGAACAGAAATTGGATCTAGAAACCGTCAAAATGTAAGCAGTCTATCCTGACCTGCACCAGCAAAACAGGGAAGACTTCAAACACATTCCAAAAGGAGAGCGGCTTGAGCTCCGTTGAGGGAGCCTTAATTCAAACTGCTCAGTTTCTGGTCAGTTTCCCTGAGGCGTCTGGCGAGCTCCCTCATCACCGGAACCGCCAACTTTGGCTGAGTCTCGAGAAATCCGCTCCATGTCCACGCCGTCATTATGAGACATCTAGTCGGCTCCAGCGATACAATTGTAGCGGATCGGGGTTGTTTATCAAGAAGTGAAAGCTCTCCGAAGAATTGTCCCTTAGAAAGCTTCGCTATAGACTTCTCGCCCTTTTTCACGTCTACAGATCCATCGACGATCAGATAGAAAGATACCCCACGGTCACCCTCTTGCTCAATCACCTTTCCAGCTTCGTAAGATCTTTCCACGAAAGAATGGGCCATCGTCTTCAGATCTTTTTTCGGCAATCCAGAAAAAATGGGAACGTTCATTAGCATGTCGGCAACTTCAGTTTCTTCCTTCCGATTGAGCGAAAGTTTCATTGTAGCTTGAATCGAAAGGCAATTTTGCGAACTATTTAAGCAATGGCCGCTGCTCGATTTCCAACTCAACGACTGGCCCCAGATGACGGTAGGGGAAAATTCTCCGCCCTATCAGTTATCTTGCAAATAACTCGAAAATAGGCAAGTTGGAGCACTAAAACAAGAATTCATTTTCAATTGTAGAATGCTAATATCTCCTTTGGATCGATCACATTCCCTTGAAGGTTGGCAGGGCGCTTTTGTCGGGAAATTCTTTGGCAGGGAAGACCGCTATGGTAACTGGTGCAAATTCTGGAATCGGCGAGGAGATCGCATTGGCTCTGGCCACGATGGGTGCGACTGTGGTAATGGTATGTCGAGATTCTTCGAAGGGTGAAGCGGCGAGGAACCATATCATCGCGCGGTCTGGAAACAAACTGGTAGAGTTGATGTTAGCGGACCTATCATCACTCCAGTCTGTAAGAGGACTCGCCCAAAAATACCGGGAAACTCACGACAAGCTGCATATCCTTGTAAACAATGC
>JASHXQ010000264.1 GCA_030043455.1 Nitrososphaerales archaeon
TGACCGCGCCTTTCTATGTCGTGATCTTGGTGTTCATCCTCACGTATTTTGCGATGCCGAACGTTACAAGATTACTCAGACGATGGTTGTACCCCAGTTCCAGATAGCCCAGGTGCTGAAGGGCTAATGAATTTCTTCAGAGATTCCTTCCCAACTATCTGTCGTCGCGAGAGCGATCCTCAGACTTTCTTTCTCTCTCGCGCGATTCGTGCTCTCTGACGTACGATCGGCGCTTTTCAAAGGGAGAATGTACGAACTTTCGAAAGCGTTCCGTCACCATCAGTGCAACCACGAATACAACAAGAACTCCAACGACAGTAGCTGACACCACTAGCAATGTGGTCCCCGTGGTTTGTGAAGCGAGAACAAATACGAGAGGGAGGACCACAACCAGACTGAGACCGAGGATCAATAACACTGCCAAAATTTTGTGAATCGTAGGGGAACCATCGGCGTCGTTCAACTCTAGGGACTCCAAAACTTGGATGTGCAACTATCCATATTTGTTAGTTGCGAGGGTTGTGCTCTGGTTGACTTCACATCCTCTTATCTCGTCCAAAGTGCCCTTTCAGCGGGGGGACCTGGCATGTACACTTTTTGTAAATATTCCACTCTTAGACAGGCAAGTACGACCCAGTGTATTGAATTCGGATCTTACCGATTTGGCTGACCGCATGTAGTCGAGGAAACGGTAGTGGCGCTGTGAGTCGTAGTCGGCGAAGACGTGGAAGTCACGGTGGTGGTAGAAGTAGTAGCACTCGTTACAGTGGCTGTAGTCGTCTGGGTCTGAGTGGTCGTCGAGGTACCCGAGCTCGTGACCGTCGAAGTTGTGGTGACTGTCTGAGTGATGTTTTCGGTCTGTGTCTGCGTTGAATTTGAGGTTACGGTTTGTGTCGTTGTGATAGTGTTGTTGACTGTCGTGGGACTTGTTATAGTCTGATTTACGGCCTGCGTCTCTTCGAAGATCGTTCCGTTCTGGGTAACAGTAACGGTTTCGACAACCGGATCTACCTGAGTTACAATAACCGTATTTCCCTGTATTCTTACCGTGGTAGTAATCGTGTTATTTGACGTCACCGTTTCGTTAGAAGTCACAGTCTCGTTGGAGATCAAGGTGGCTGTAGTCGGACTTAGACTCGTGACAGTGACAGTGGGCGGATCCAGAATGCTTACAGAGGAATTGATGATTGTTTTCGTAACGGTGTTTGTCAAAGTGGCTGTCGTTGGTTGAAATGAAGTACTAATCAGAGTTCGAGTGCTTGTATTCGTTACAACCTGTGGCTGTACTAGATACATTCCCAAGACCACTCCGAGGATTAGGGCAATAGCTCCTGCGCCGATGCACATCCCCAGGGTCCTAACTCTTCTGTTATTATTAGGCATATGATCTTCGGGCACCGAATTCTCTGCGATTATCGCAGCAAGTTCCATAACGGTTTGACGAAATTAGGCGACTATCCGATCTCGCTCGACCAACGTTGGTGGTTGTTCTTGAGATCATCACAAACGGAGCACTGATCTGGATCTGTACTCCATGTGTAGTTAAGCTCGGTACGTGGAAATGCGTTATACTAAAGGATTCGATGCATTGCGATCTAGGGCATATTCCGATGTTGAAATAAAATTCATAACGATCTTGGACACGGACGCGTTTACTTGTGCGTACCAACCCTGCCGTGAATCTGTTAATGGCTCATCGTGCATGGGTGACTACAGTAGAAGTTTTTCCTGTCTTGAAATCGCAACCTAGCTCCCGATGGGACTGCACCTCTCCAACGCAGCCTGTTTACCATACAGCCCCCGCACTAATTTGCTGGTTAAATTGCAACACCTTCCATGAGTTCGCAAAGTCTTAGCTGAGTTGATTGTTTGGATCGGATACCTCGCTCCTCCTCATAGTCGTGAGATGCAATAGTTGAGACAGCCAATAATCATCTGAAAAAATGTCTACGCATCGGGAGAGTGAAAATCTATGAAAGCACTGGAGAACCGTCCATCCAAGAGGGAACCCAAGATTGAAGCTCTGAAGTAAAATTCGCATTTACCCAGGATTGTCTTGGATAAATGTAAGGGCCAAGTGATTCCAATGCTTCCAATTCAAAGTACTTGTTTATGATTCCGTACGGTTTTACAGAATCATTTTGAACTGGGGAGGAAAGTATACCCGCTTGAACAAAGAAATTCACAGTGTTCTCAAACTTCACTGTTACGTTCTGACTGCCCTGAAGATTGAATTCACCGTATGGCCAGTACGTGAAATGAGTCGGGTAGAGAGTGGAGGCATTCTCCAATTCTGGCAGCGGAGTAAAGGGAAGCAAACCCTCGGCGAAAGGAGTCAGTGCACTCGGTTCTGATATGAATATTCTCTGAGCTTGATAAATTGCAGCAAGGAACTTCACAAGCGTTCCTTGGTTTACTGGATTACTCAACCAGTTATCCCTTACCACATAGCACGAAGTAAAGATGTTGTCAGGAGTTGTGAAAAGAACGTGAAATGGACCACCGTCGGCGCTATTGTTCACAGAGGGGTTCTCCAGATCTGGAAGGATGAAGCTGTCTACCACTATCTCCTGAACCTCTCCCTTTTCAATGTCGGCAACCAAATGATAGTTTTCAAGACCAGTCTTTAGATAGACGGATCCATTTACCTGAGCATTGGCATTAGTCGGGACTCCCGCTTCTCGAAACCAGTAGTCGTTGAGGAAACGAGTGATGGTTCCAGGCCCCGCATCCTCAGCGGTCTTTCCAATCATCTGGGAAGCATTCGTAATCCCTTGACCGGAGATTGCAAGAAACGAGCCTCCCAGCATATAGCCACCCACGCATGTGGTATCTTGCTGAATCCCTCCGATGCCGTAAGGGCCCGCACTTTCATCATACGCTATATCCTGTTGACCTGCGACCAGTGCTTCATAAGCAAAGGGAGCTGAACTGTAGTAAGTTGGTGTGACCTGTATCCCTTCTGCAGCCAAAATTCGAAAGGCAAATTGATCGGTGACGTCACTTTCATCGAGAGAGTCCGGATAAACCACGCGCAAGGAAACTTTGGTTGATCCTGAAGAAGCTGTCAGTGCATACATGTCGAAATAGACGATCGAGAGAGCCAAGCAAACAGCTATGAAGAATGGGAGGAGTGTTTTGAATTTCATTTTGGTTTACTTCATAACTTTGAGTGAGTCTTTTCTAATTCGAAATATTTCGTAAATGACCTGCTGGACTTCTTACCCCAAAAAACAGTTCCGACAACTCCGCCGGTGAGCATGACTCCTGCTCCCATACCCACTAGCGGCCAGTTTGCCGAATAAACGCGAGTAGGTTGCGTTTCCGCAAGCGCAAATTGACCTTCCGTATAACCCGTTGCATTGTGGCCTATGTACGTGCTCCAAGAAGAGCCGATCGAATTATCAAAGACAAAGTAGTAGGTCCCATTGGACGGAGCTGTGAAGGCATGCGAGTAGGGTGAAGTTGAGGTAACTGTCACATTCACTAAATAGGGTGTCGTCTCGTTGGATTGTTGATAGTAGGCCCCCTGTCCCCCCAAGAGTGGTTGGTAACAGAGGGGTGCGCAGCCGTACCAGATATAGTATTGAGTCTGGTTCATAATGTCGAACGAGAACAAGACTGATTGGTTCACAATTGACAGGCTTACATCTATGGTCTGACCTTTGGTCATCTGCAAATCCTGAGTAGCATAATCATTCGGATCTACCCCAAGGGGTGTGTTGACAAGCGAAACAGATTTGTCAGCCGCATTAGAAATGGGTGAGGTTGCCCCGATCATGCCAAGGATCAAACCAATGATCAACAAGAAAAATCCTACATATGCAATCTTGGAGGGCAAGTGATGGAGACTGAATTTTTCTGAATAGATATTTATGCCTTGGAAGATATTGTGAATCATCCTTTCATATCCGGATGACTATAGATGATTTACTAGGGCGTACTTACAATACGGATCTGCGCTACACTCATCAACCGTTGGAAATCGGCTAAAACTATTTGTAACATGCTCGAC
>JASHXQ010000265.1 GCA_030043455.1 Nitrososphaerales archaeon
CTTTTGCTGCCGTATTCGACAACTTTGGCCAGATCAAGGTCTTTTAGGGCATGACCCTTCTGGATTAGAAGATCAAAGAATGCCGTCCCGCATCCATAGCCCTCCCGGTGATGTGACAAAAGCTCCGCAGACAGATATTCACGGTAATCTTCGAAGGCCTTGCGGGCAAGGTCTGCACTTTGAAAGAGCTGATTTAAACCATATATCTCCCAGTCCGACGCAAGGATCTTCATTCCGTCGGTCAGAAACTTGACCGCTCCATCACATTGCCGGATCGCTTCGTTTGTCCATTCTTTCGGAGCCGACCTCACATTTTCCTTTCCCTGTTCCAGCAGCGCAGGGATCCCCTTCATCCTACTGACCATCGGCCCCAGCCGTTCCCTCACAGGAGCAAAGTCGCGAAGAGCTAGGGAAATCAACCCGAAGATCCCTTCACTCGAATAGACAGCAGGGTTGCCCCGCTGAAAGTGCTCGCCCTTGAGCTCCCCGAGCTGGATTACGAGAAAATTGGTTGCTAGTTCAACATCCAGTTCTTCCATCCGATTAGATGTCGAGAGACCTTTCTTGCCCTCTTCCAGCAGCTCCTCCATGGCATCCTGAAGAGCACTCAAGCCCTTCTCAGAATAATCCGGAAGATTGCCATCGTACTGATGGATGCCGATGAAGGTGGCATTGACCGGACGAAACTTGTAGTAGGCCCGGAAAAAGTCTTCCAGCCAGGCCGAAGCCGAATCAGCCATTTCAGTTCAGCGGCAGGTCCACCCAGCGTTTTTCCCAGAAGGAGCGCTCCACGGCGTTAATTGTCTCCGACACCCAGGCGGCGTCTGTGAAATCTCCTTCGGGTTCCTTGTTGCCCAGAATCTCGTCTGCGAAACTCGAGACAAGGTTGGCGTAAAACAAAGTGCGCCAGGACTCTCTATCAGAACCTCCCGGCGGGTAGAGTCGCTGGGGAATTGTGATCTCCTTGAACTCGACGTCATTGGGTTTGGCTCCCTTGAGCGTTTCGGCAATCCCAAATTCTTCTACGAGACGACAAATCAGGGCACCCTCGCTTCCGTAGAGTCTCGCCTCTAGACCCGGATAATTGCCCACTGTAACAAAAGAGGTCTGGATCGAACAAAGCGCTCCATTTTCAAACTCGCCGATGAATATGTCACCGTCGTCGAGGTTGATCCGCATCATCTTCCCCGTCTGCCGGACCACACGCTCCGGGACAAAGTTGCGCATCGTTCCCACGACCCTCTTCAAATTCGATCCCACGAACCAGTGTCCGAGATCGATGATGGGGGCGCCGTATCCTTCAAGCGAGGATGTCTGGATCTTGGATTGATCAGCATATGGATCAGGAATCTGCCGCAGCGGAGTCTGGGGATTGATCCACTGGGAATTCTGCTCGTACCCATTGTAGATGAAGGGAGTCCCTACGTACCCACTGTTGATCAGTTCCTTCATGTAGCGCATCCCCGGGCTGTACCTAAAGGTAAAGCCTACCTTGGTCTTGAGGCCCTTGGACTTTGCAAACTCCTTGGCTTTCAGAGTATCATGGAAATCGTATCCCACCGGTTTTTCGCAGAGTACGTGCTTCCCGGCGGTTAGGGCGTCCATAGTGAGCTGAAAATGAGTGTGTGACGGCGTGCAGACGTCAATGATATCAATGTCCTTCCGCCGCAGTACTTCCATGTAATCCTTTGTGACAAACGGGATACCAAACTGCTTTGCCGTGTCTTCTGCGAGATTGATCTGGGGATCGCAGATCGAGACTACTTCAAAGCGTGAATCCCGCTGATAACCGGGAATGTGGGCGCCCCTCGCCCAGGCGCCGGCACCAAGGACTCCTACCTTCAAAATTCTGGTACTCAAAGAGAAAGAACTCGTCCGGAACCGGGGGAATATAGAAAGTGTATTTAGCGTTTGAGATCTCTCGGAGAATAGGACATGGTCCGCGTAATCGATCTTAGTTTTCCTATTGGAAGGAACGTCTCTTCGCTGCTTGAAACCTTTCCCCAGCGAGAAGGAGATTACTCGCGACTCTTTACACTGTTTGATGTGAGTCCGCTGTTTACCCACAAAGAGGATCAATTTTCCATGCAGAAGGTCACGCTTCCCACTCACACGCCCTACGCAGCACATCTGGACGCTCCCTATCACGAACTCAAAGATGGCAAGACGATCGACCAGATGCCCGTCGAGAGTTTTGTCGGGGAAGCGGTAGTGCTGGACGCCCGAGAAAGAAAAGGGAGAGGAGTCACGCTGCAGAGTGTGAGCAGCCAACTCAATGAAATCCGGGAAAATGATGCTGTACTTCTCAGAACGGACTGGGATAAGAAATCTGGCACCCGCGAGTACTTTGAAGGATCTCCGTTTATCGGGATGGATCTTGCCCAATTCCTCGTGGAGAAAAAAGTCCGCTGCGTGGGCATTGACTTTCCGATACCGGAAGACACGGAGAGGCGCAAGAGAAACGAACCGGACCCGGACAAGCCGGTGATTCACTATCTATTACTCGGCAATGGGATCTACATCATTGAAAGCATGGCTAACTTTCACCAGATCACACAGAAGAGGCCGTTCCTTGTAACGCTCCCCCTGAACATTGTCGGAGCAGATGGCTTTCCCGTTAGGGCAGTAGCGATCGAGGGT
>JASHXQ010000266.1 GCA_030043455.1 Nitrososphaerales archaeon
CGCTTACGCTCTTGGCCTGTTAATCAGCGTGGTCGAAGGAATAATCGAAGTAGCAGTAGTACTGCTCCCCATCGCCCTCGTGGTCTTCGTGGTACTCGTTCCCTTCAGGAACCGCCTGCGATCCGGCAGAACTGAAGCAAAGTCCACGTAAAAACCGCTTTCGGTCGGACTTTCTCTGGATATTCCATGGATCTACCTGTATTTCCGGATAGTTTTTGGAAAAGACATTTTTTCTAGGGATGCGTCCTTCTGTATTGGAATAGTACTTGAGGGTCGAACTCCGAAATTACAGTCTCCTGAACAATTCCAGAGGGTCAAGCCTAACTTTGCAATCGAACCGAGAATCAGGTTCGTTTTTTGATCTCGGAACAAGTTCTCCTTAAAATCCTATAAGTCAGGAAGAAAAGAGTAAAGGTAAAGTTCGCTCTGCATATTTCGCGATTCGATACAACTCTGGATTAAAAAGGTGCAAGCTTTCGGTGCCAAAATGTCAAAAATGTGGAAAAAAGTTCGATTCTCTACAGGCTCTACAAAATCACTTCAATGCCGTTCACAAAAATGAGCGGTTCGTTGCTCCCAAGGCAAGTGTGTCGAGGAATCTGATTATCGTCCTAGTCATTGTGATCGTGGTTGTGGGAAGCGCGATTGGGGGTTTGATCTTCTTGGGTGGCCACTCCTCGACGACTGCCACTACTCCGACAAGTCTTCTCGGAACACCGATTTCGTATTCCCTGTACCAGAATCTTACTGACGTTTCTTTTTCGACTCTGGCCGCCATAGGTAGCGGAGGAAGCGGGGTGACCGCTCCGTCATCCATCTCGTCCTCGCCGCTCACGAATGGGTCAAAGCCAGAGGTACTTTACATCGGCGCAGAATTCTGTCCCTATTGTGCGGCGGAACGGTGGGCGCTGACTATCGCTCTGTCGAAGTTTGGGAACTTTACGAATCTGGAGTACATGCAGTCTGCGGCTGACGACGGAAACATCGCCACGCTCACGTTTTTGAACGCGGTCTATTCAAGTAAGTATCTGTCTTTCGTCACGGTGGAGAACGAAGACAGGGGTCACAACCAGCTGCAAGTTCCAACTGGCACTGAAGAGGCCCTCTGGCAAGAGTTCAATCCCAATTCCTATCCGTTCGTGGATATCGGAGGTCAATATGACATCGTAACATCTCAATATTCTTTCGGTGATCTGTCGAATCTCAACTGGACGCAGATCGGATCGCAGTTGAACGATCCTTCCAGCGGAGTTGCGAAAGTAATTGATGGAGCCGCGAACACGTTGATTGCTTCATTCTGCAGCATCACCAGCCAACAACCTTCGAGCGTGTGCAGCTTGAAATATCTAAGCTCGATCACCGTCGCCTATACCCAGCCGGCAAGTGATAGCACCACGCAGACTCTGCAGGCTCTTGTTTTATCGCCCTCTTCGGAGTCCGCTTTCGTGGTTGGAAAATCTCCTTTCTAAGCTGTTTATCGCTCTAACCGTGGTGGGCATCGGCGATGGAGCGTATACAGCTTACGAGTACATTACGACCAAATTCTCGTGTCCTGCTTCAGGTACCTTTTGTTGTGCTTGCGTTGAGGCGAGCGGTCACACATCAATTTTCGGAATTCCTTTCTGGGTGGCAGGAATAACGTGGTTCCCTCTTTTGCTGATCCTCGGACTAGTCCTGACAAAAGGTGGTACCTGGGGTCTTAGGGGAGATATTCTATTACCCCTTCTCGCAATAGGGGACTTATTCACGATTTACCTGTGGTATCTCGAATTTGACGTCATCGGTGCATTTTGTCCATATTGCATCTCACTATATGCCGTAAATTATGCGTTAACGGGCGTAGTCATTTATGATCTTGTATCCTAATTCTCCCAACAAATAACCCAAGATTTGTATGATAAGGGTCGCCCGTGATAGAAATTCTGTGGCATTTCCAATCTGGAGCTCAGAATAATAATAGCAATTATTGCTCGAGCGTGTGCGGAGAGCCCATTGGGGCTTCCTTGTCTAATCCAAAAAACTAGGATTGTAGGCACAAGGTCGAATTAAACTGCGGTAGCTTTCTCTTTCGGGAAGGAGTACAGGGGAGCTAGGGAACGCACGCACCGGTATAGGAGGTAACCCCCGATGATCATCACGACGTCATCATCTAGATTTGTTGCGTTGACAAATCCACCCCAGAGAAAGACGAATCCAAGAATGACTATTGCGTACACCCCAAACCAATCCAAGTGCTTTCGCAAGACTCTGTCCTTCGATCTGCGTGCAGCGATGGGCAAGACAACGGCTCCCGAGAACATCATGATGAAGAGGGGACCGAGTAAGAAGACAAGGATCGCTGGTGAAGCCGTCTCATACGTAATTCCATAGAATACTCCCGCATACAGGAAGAAGACAGTCGCACCTACATCGTACGCCCAGAAAATGAGCCTCAATTTGCTCCAGCGAAACGTGTCTCGAAGGAGAGGATCGGTCAGACGAGCAGCACGAATCGACGTGTCGATCCAATAGTAGAAACCCATGAAGGTAATGTAGTAGAGCAAGAAACCGCCCACGAAGATGGGTCCCGAATTGGCGTTGGGTCCTAGGTCAACAAGCGAATTAAGCACATCTCCAAGAATTATGACCAGAGCGATGCCAATAGCCTGCCTACGATGAATTCGATCATAAAGCGATCTTCCTATCGCGAAGGCGGAAAAAGCGATGTAGCCGTAAATGGCGCTCATGACCAAAACGGCTAACACATTTGCGAGCTCAAGGGTGCTTGGCATATGCTGTTACCTCCATCGAGTTTTGTGAGAAAGAAAACCGGAAATATCCGGGGAGAGGGGGAACGCCTAACATTTTTTGAACCCGAAGAATGGGGACATAGCTCAGGCCGCCTTCGTCGTAAATGCGGAGCTCGACCACACCATCAAACAAGGCCTGCATCGCGGTCATCACCTGGGGTTCGTGCATCCCATCCTCCATGGTAGCCAAAATGACTGCATCGTACTGTTTAATGTCGGCTAGGAGCTGGGTCAGAAACTTGTAGATTGTATCCGGGGGATTCAACATCAGAAGCGGAGAAAATACATCGGAAACGAGTCTGATCCGACGGCTGTTGTTTTTCTTGAGTATGTCCTTGATACTGTAAGATAACCCTGCGAGATCCCTATAATCGTACTTCAGCTCTCCTCCGTCCCTGGCAATCCAGAAAGGGATCCTGTTCGCATAGTCGACGCCAAACGCCTTGGCGTCCTTCAAAACTTCCCTCGTGGCCATCCGCGTAACGTAGAGGCAGAAATCGCCCTGCAGCAAACCCGAGCGGATAAACCAATAACCTAGAGCTTGCTTGCCAACGCCCGGCGCACCCACTACAAGGACGGCGGATCTGTCGGGATATCCATCCCCGCCTAGAATCTGATCCAGCGAAGAAACGCCAGTAGAAGCCAAGCGAGAAGACCCGAATAATTTGGAAAGATAAATCTATGCTGGACGATAGATTGACACTTAGTACAAATGATCTTTTTAGGGCATATCGCTTGGTGTGTTCCATGAAACAATCATTTGGAAAGTAAGCCAGCCCGTATCCCGGGAGGGGCCAAGAGTTACCCACTGCTTTGGTCCTCCTGATCGAATTGGCATCCAAAGGGGAAATGTACTGGCACAGCTATCCTTATACGTCTCCGATATCGATTATTCGATATCGGTAAAACGATATGTTCGGCTTTGGACACATGAGAGGCGGCAGGAGAGGCTGGCTACGGCCATGGATTTTGCACCTTCTGAGTAACGGCCCCAAGAACGGGGCGGAGATAATGGATGACATTGAAAGGATGAGCTGGGGAGGTTGGCGGCCATCGCCAGGTTCGATCTATCCTCTGTTGGACGAAATGACGAAGGACGGTCTCCTCATAAAAAGAGATGATGGTCGGTACGAGATTACTGAGAAAGGTAAAGGGGAATCTGACTGGCCATTTGGCATGCCCTGGGGTAACCGGGTCCACGGCGTGGATCAGATGCTCTCCGAGAT
>JASHXQ010000267.1 GCA_030043455.1 Nitrososphaerales archaeon
ATAGAACCTTTGGTAACTAAGGATAAATATGTCTGAGGCGATGTCGTGTTGAGCTAAATGGCGCTTAGCAAGGAAACCAAGAAATTCACAAAGATTATTGTGGCGGTCGTCATCGCGATTTTTGCCCTACAAGTACTTGGTATGTTACCATCGTTATTAGTCTCAGCGCAAACAGGTTCCGGTCCGAATTTGACCAGTATTACTCTGACCTCTTACAACGGCAACGATCAATCTGGGGTAGCTGATCTGGCTTCCGGAAAAATAGCTGCCTACGACTTTGCTCTTACGCCCTCTGAACTTTCGGAGTTGAGTTCAAACTATTCAAGGAGTTCGACTCCCTCTAATCTCTATGATTTGCTTCTAAATCCAGTCAATACAACGTTCGGGTTCAATCCCTTCCAGTTTACGGCAGTCAGACAAGCGGTCAACTATGTTGTAGATCGCAATTATTTTGTTGACAACCTGCTCGGAGGCTATGGTATCCCGGCGCTGTCCGCCCTTGCTGGTGAACCGGATTCTCTGGTCATCGCAAATACTACGGCCGAGTACTCAAGCTTCGGACAGTATAATCTAGCACTTGCTAACCAGACGATTTACACCACTCTTACGGCGCACGGTGCAGTTTATGCTACCCCAAGCGGAGGGGGGAATAAGACTTGGACCTACAATGGAACGCCCATCACGATTTACATCATACAGAGAACCGACGATCCAACGAGACAAACATACGCGGGGTTCCTCGCCGCTCAATTCCAGGACCTTGGATTCACCGTGAGTCTGATCCCAGCAACGCTGGACAAGGCGATAACGCTCGTTTACAGTTCTGATCCGCATAACTCGACATGGGATATCTATCCAGAAGGTTGGGGAGCTGCTTACCTGTATTACGACGAGGGACTAGTAGCATCTCTGAATTCACCGATCGGTGGACTCAGTCCCTTTAGCGATTCAACGAGTCTTTCCCTGGGGACCTACAATGACACTGCTTACGAGCAGAGCGATATGATACAGACCGCGAACAAGGCAGACCAGGCTGGTCTTGCATTGCTTGAAGGAAACTTCAACTCTTTTGCCCAGAGATCCGCATTATTGAATAATGACACAAACCAAGCGTTCCAGCTCGCGGTGCGGATCTACCTTGCCACCGAGCTTTCGGTCTATGCCTCGAATCCAAGTCTTCTGACAAATATTACCCCGCAATTCGTCGAAGATCCGATTTTGAATACCCTTTCATATGTTACTATGAATTCGCCCACAGGTACGGCTAACATTGGGGTGAAGTATCTTCAGCAGGGTTCTCTAAATCCCGTTGGCGGGTGGAATGACGAATATTCTGTCGGTGCTTCCGCTGGTGTGGTCTTGCCCCTGGTCTACTATCAGCCAGCGACTGCCTATGACTATGCCATTGGCTTCAATTACAAGCTTGATTCGATAAGTCCTACAGCTAATGTTACTGTCCCGAGCACAGCACTCGAATACAATTACACGACAGGAAGATTCGTTTCCGTTCCGAACGGGACGATGGCTAAAGTGGCGGTGGATGTCAACTACGCGCCCCTCATGGATGCCGAAAAATGGTCTGATGGCCAACCAATAAACATGGCCGATATCATGTACGCGTACGCCATTTTCGAGAACGCCAGCTTAAGCACCAATAGCTCGATTTATGATGGTTACGCTAATTCAGATTATGCATCTTCACTTCAACCCATTGTAGGTTTCCAGCTGATCAACTCTACTGCCATGACAGTGTACTCTACTTACTACTATCCAGACTACAACTTTGCAGCTTTGAGCGATGCTACCCTTGCTCCGGTTCTTGGTAACAGACTTCCAGGGGGGAGCATGATGCCGTGGGAACTTTACCAGGCGATGGCCAATGTGGTGGCCTCGGGTAAAGCCGCTTGGTCATCTTCCGCTGCCACGTCCAAATCCGTAGACTGGTTGAGCCTTGTTAGTCCAACTGATCTGGGTTACATCAGCTCCCAACTTTCGACCCTGGCGAGCGAATCTTACATTCCACCGGCGATCACCCAATTGGAGAATCTCACAGGGGTGAACATGACGACTCCGGCGGAAGCTGCTGCAGGATATTCCGCACTATCCTCTTTCATTACGAAATACGGCAACGCGGTCGTCAGCGATGGGCCGTACGTCATTTCCCAGTGGCAGACCACTACCACTCCAAACTACGCAACGCTTGTAAAAAATCCCTACTTCACACCGAGCGTCATTCCCTCTGCGCTTTTTGCGCCTGCTACTACAATCACCACAACGGGAACAATACCGCCGCTATTGAGCGCGGGATCTTCCTTCAACGTGACTTCTCTTTCGACGGTTATTGGCACGAATCAGACCTCACCTCAGTCGGGAGTCAATTTGGTAGTACAAATTGTGGGGAATAGTTCTGTACTTTCGCAGACAGATGCGATATCTGGCAACAACGGTCAAGCTACTATCACAGTTCCGTCTACGATTCCAGCGGGAACTTACACCCTAATTGTGTACGGGTCTTCAAGCGCTTCTACACTGATCAATCCCTTCGAAGCTAGTATAACTGTAATCGGCGTAACAACGACCACAAGTGCGACCACATCTACGACGAACTCGACCATAACAACGAGTGTAACAAGTGCAACCAATTCCACAACATCGACGACGTCGACCACTTCCAGCACCCCGGTGACAACCTCTTCAACCGCTCCTCCAACGACTTCGAGTACTAGTTCGACTTCGAGCTCATCGACATCTTCCAGTAGCTCGACGACTACCCTGGAGGTCGCAGCAGTCGTTGTTGTTATCATAATCATAGTTGGCGCAGTGGTCGCTATGAGGAGAAGAGGTGGTG
>JASHXQ010000268.1 GCA_030043455.1 Nitrososphaerales archaeon
CCGATAATAGGAAGAATAATGTCCTTGACCAGCGCCATAACCACACCGCCGAGATAGAGGCCCAGGATGAAGGCCACCGCGAGCCCCATCACTTTGTACTTGGAAAGGAAATCTATGAACTCGTTCTTGAATCCCTTGGGAGCGGGGGGAGCAGGTTTGGGTTCTAGAAGCGCACTAATTTTTTTCAACTCTGTGAGAATTTCATCGTCCGAAGCCAATTTCTATTCGGCCCTTTCGGAATAGACGCTAACGCAATAAGGATTTTGGTATTTTTGGTTGGCCAGTCCTCCTACACCACTTTGTTTATCTCGCAATGGCCGAGAATTATTTTTTGGGGCATTACCCATCTTGACTATTGAGATGAACGAAATTTCTCTGAGATGCGTGTGGTGCGGCCGCAACGCTGAGAAGAGCAACCAGATTTGCACGAGCTGTGGAGGATCTCTTGAAGCCGTTTACAACTATGAAAAAATCCGGGAAAAATTTGGAAACAATCTTCCCATCGAGGCTGGCGCAGAAGGGATCTGGAAATACTCGCCTATCCTCCCTTTGAAGTCCCTGTCGCAGCGGATATCTCTGGGAGAAGGCGCGTCACCGTATCATCGAATTCTCAAGATCGGATCCCAGCTCGGAATGAAAGATCTCTTTGTCAAAGACGAATCGCGGAATCCCACGTGCAGTTTCAAGGATCGAAAATCGACGGTGGCGATTTCCAAGGCGATCGAAGATGGATTTAGCGGGGTCACCGCAGCAACAGCTGGAAACGCCGGATCTTCGGTCGCGGCTTACGCGGCAAAAGCCGGAATCCGGTCGTATATCTTCGCGTTTCAGGGCATTTCGCGAGCGAAGATTGCCAAGCTTCTGGCGTACAATGCGCAAGTCTTTCTAACTTCCGGAAGCACGGGGGATGTCATCGACTTTGTGAAAAAGATCTGCGAACAGTACAAACTCCAGAACTGCTCGGCTGCTTCCCGTCACAATCCCTACGTGAAGGAAGGGGCGAAGACTGCGGTCTTTGAGATCTTCGAGCAGACCGGAGGGAAGCTTCCCGACTGGATCATCGTTCCCATAGGAGGAGGCGGTAATCTCTCTGCGTATTACAAAGGGCTCAGAGAATTGAGGGCCTTGGGGTTAATCGAAGAGTATCCTCGCTTGGTGGGGGTACAGGCCTCGGGTTGTGCTCCGGTGGTAGATGCTTTCGTGAAAAAGTTGGATCCACGTAACATTCCCAAAGTCGCCAATCCCGAAACTATAGCGCACAGTATTTTGGACGACTGGGCGCCTGATGGGGATCTCGCGATCGTGTCGCTGAGAGAAACCAATGGCGTCGCGATTGCCGTTCCGGACGAGGAAACAATCTCAGCCATGAAAGAACTATCCGGGATGGAGGCGATTTACGCCGAACCCTCCTCGGCCGTCCCTCTCGCGGCTCTCAAAAAGCTGCTCACCGAAAAGACCATTGACAAAAATGATAGTGTGGCTCTTATTGTCACCGGATTCGGGCTGAATCAGCCTGATGCAACGATAGAGAATTCTCCGGAGTCAACCACTCTTTCGAATTTGGATGTGGGTGCGTTCAGCACTTTCCTGAATTGAGAATTCCAAGGATAAAATTAGGCACAACGTCGTAGCAGGAAATTCCAGAAAGAAAAGGAGGAAAGGAAGGGTGGTCGTTCACCCGTGGACTCCTTTGGGACACGAAGATGAAGGTGATATACAACAAATCAATTACTACAGCAAAGAAAATCCCCAGAGGAGAACAACTACTACGATAACAACCACCACCACGATCCCGAGAGTCGCGCCCCGGCTCAAAGCAGATCTGAATCGGGTTTTTCCACTAAACATGCGAAGCCATCGTGAAGAAATTGACGATTAATAATTTTATTACAGGCTGCGCGCGACATCTTGATGGACTTCGCGAGCTTACTTCCGAAATCCCTTATTCGTGATGGCGGTGTTATTTACTTGGAATGTTTTTTCACGCTACACTTCCTAGGCCGGCGTATTTCGTGCTCAGGAGCTTGCCAGAGCGGAAGCGGTCTAACGCAAAATAGGATCGATCGAAGGTTCGATTCTCAGCACCAAGAATCATTTCGGCGTTCATGATCCCGAAAGCCGGGCAGAGCTTGAAACCGTGACCACTCAGACCGACACAGCAGTATAGCCCTTCAACTCCGAGGCTTTCTGAAAGATTGTCGATGATCGGATGTTCGTCGGGAGTAATGTCGTACATCCCAATGTACGCGGAGTGAAACTCGGCGTTCTGCATTGCCGGAATTCGCTTCGAGAGCTGCTCCGAGTAGCTCGAAATGTATTCAAAGGGCACGTCTGAGGGGGGATTGTCGGGATCGGTGGTCTGGGAATCGATGGATGCATCGATGCTGCCCCCGAAGAGCAAAGATTGTCCCTCCGGTTTGTAGTACGCCTTGTTGTAATAGTCGCTGACTATGACTTTCTTGCCCTGATAGTTTGCTGGCCGCCGGTACACAACCACCGGATGGGGCACTGCTCTAATCGGCAGAAGCCTGGAATCGTCGATGCCGCTCCTCTCGAGGAGATGATTTGTCCAGACGTTGGTACACAAGATAGCTCGATCGCAATTAATATTGGAGCCATCATCAAGAACTAGAGAAGTCAACTTGCCCTGTTTAGTTTCCAGTTTTTGTACGCCGTTTCTAAGAAGGATCTCTGCGCCGAGCTCTCGCGCTTTGGAAGCATGTGCCCCTGCAGTAGCTACCGGATCGGCGTAGCCACTTTCGGGTTCAAACGCGATGAAGCCGTCCTCGTCGCAGTCAGAGAGATCGAGATCTGGAAAGGTTTTCATCGCATCTGCCTTCGAGAACTCCAGTTCTTTGATTCCTACCTTGCGCAGCATCGGCACGTTTTTTTCAATCGCTGCTCGAAAAGGGGCGGAAGCTAGCACCAGCATCCCACACTGGGTGAAACCCGAATTTCCAATCGCCGAAAAGTCGCGGAGGATCTTCAAAGAGTACAGCGCCATCCTTGCGACGATCTCGTTGCTGTAGTGAGTTCTCACGATGGCCGTGGACCGGCTCGTCATACCGTGACCTATTTCGTCCCGGTCGATGAGGACTATTGGGACGCCAGCTCTCGCGAGATGATAGGCGGTGCTGGAACCGGTAGAGCCCGCGCCGATGACGGCGACCCTCCCTGACATCAGTCTCGATATCTCTTCGGCAATGATATCTATCTATCTGGGTCTGCTATAACTAACCAAACAGAGCTCGTTTCAAGCTGTCCTGTACCGAAAAAGTACTCGTTGTGCGAAAAAAGTGGAAATCAGCATAATAAAGCAATGATCAATGGTCTCGATCCAGAGAGGTGCAATGCATTTACCAAATGGCTATTGTTGCCCACTTCGCGTGGATTATGGCTACAGGGGCCCCCTCCAATTTAGGGCATTTTGGAGGCGCCTGCCTTACAGGATCTCAATGTCCATGCGGGGAATTCCTTTTAATTTCACAAGTGGAGCCGCTCTTTGGAATTGAAGTTTTGTAGTTTTCAGACCCCGAAGGGAGTTTCGTTGGGTGTTTTGGAAAATGAAAGTCTTTACGATTTGACCGGTGTAGCTGAAGCTAGCTTTGCTAATCTCTACACGCTTTACTCCGAAGCCAATGGGAATGTGGCGAAAATGAGACAGCTCGGTTCTGATGCGATGAAGGTGGCGGAAAAGTTCCCGTTACAGTATTCTCTCCTCCGACTTCCCGTAAAACCGGCAGAGATCTGGGGAGCTGGTGTGACCTACCTGAGGAGTAGGCAGGCACGAGAGAGCGAAACGAAAACCAAGGGACTCTATGATTACGTTTACGATGCAGTGCGACCGGAAATATTTCTCAAAGATTCGGGGCTACGCTGCAGAGGTCCTGGAGAAGATATTGGAGTCCGGAGCGACAGTAGCTGGACCGTCCCGGAGCCGGAGCTCACGGTGGTATGCGACAAGGACGCCAAGGTTATTGGTTACACGATTGGCAACGACGTTTCTTCTCGGGATATCGAAGGGGAAAATCCACTCTACCTGCCCCAAGCAAAGGTGTACACCGGCTCGTCCGCCATAGGCCCGGTGATTGTCACGCCGGAGGAAATATCGGATCCGCACTCGCTCGAGATCAGGATGAAAATTAGGCGGAACGGGAAGGAGAGCTTTACGGGGTCGACGAACACTTCACAGATGAAAAGGTCGGTTCCGGAGCTTTTGAAGTACTTGAAACAGAACAACGAGCTCGGGACCTTCACGTTGCTAATGACAGGCACCTCGATCGTGCCTCCTGATGATTTCAGTCTGCAAACTGGAGACGAAGTGGAGATCGAGGTCGAAAAGATTGGAACTCTTACGAATCGCGTGAGGAAGCTGTCGGGTTAGAGCAGGATCGACCTAATTTTTTCATCTCTGCCGTCCTCGTTTAGGCGCCTGAAGGCGTGTTGTCTTGACGCGTAATATGAATTAACACTCTGGAAGGATTATATCTCATCGGCTCGTCCTTGCAGCCTGTCTCAAGAAACAAAGGTGCGGCAAACGGGTGCTTCAAGTGGAATACCTGTATCTGGCACTCCTCGGCATTATTCTCGGATCTGTCTTTGGAATGCTGTACTACTCTGTGCGGATGCTTTCCTCGATGAGACGTGGCCTCCTGGAGAAGAGCTGGTGGTATCTTTGCTGGGGTGCGATCCTAGCCGCGATGGGCGTTGTGGTTGTGGGAATCTCTACAGTAGCGTTCCCCGACGGATCTACCGGTTACATCCTCATCAACACGACCGGCGTTGCGATAGCCACTTTTGCAGTTCTGTTCTTCCTCCTGGGATTCAGATCGCACAATGCTGTCTTTCATCCAAAGGGTCTCAGAATCAGAAAGAAAGTCAAAGAGCCCACACCGATGGAAACTGCAACGGCTGAGGCTTCAACCTAAGTCCACCAGGCCTCTGATGGCTTTTCTGTAATCAGGACCTGTTTCAGAAATTCTACAGCCTTCCTCAACCCTTCTTCACGAGAAAGGAAAGCGTCTTCGTGTTCGATGCTCACGACATAGTCGTAGTCCACCAGTCTCAGTGCGCTCATCATGTTCTTCCACTCGATGGCGTCATTCCCGTAGCCCACAGTCCGGAAATACCAGGACCTGTCTTTGAGGAAGGTGTACCTTTTGGCATCTACCACCCCATTCACTGTAATGTTCTGTTTATCCAGATAGGTATCCTTTGCATGAAAGTGATAGATGCAGCCCGCCAGCTCTTTGATAGCCGCAACAGGATCGATACCCTGCCAGAACATGTGACTCGGATCGAAGTTTGTACCGATCACCTTTCCGGTATTCTCGCGGAGCTTTAGCATCGTCTCCGGATTGTACACGACGAAGCTCGGGTGCATTTCGATACAGAGCTTATCGATTCCGTTCTTTTCTGCAAACTCGGCTTCAGCCTGCCAGAAGGGAATCACTTTCTCCTTCCACTGCCACTCCAGAACTTTCGGATAGTCCTCTGGCCACGCGCTCGTCACCCAGTTCGGAAATTTCGAGGTCTCAGAGTCGCCGGGGCAACCAGAAAATGTGACCACTCGGTCTACTCCCAATTTGCTCGCCAATAGAATCGCATTGTGCTGGCCCTGTTTGTGCGCACTAGAAATCTCTGGATTGGGATGCAGTGGATTGCCATGGCAGCTCAAGGCGCTGACGAGCAGCCCACTGTTCTGAATTTTTCTTTTGAACTCGCTGAGATCACTTGGATTGGCGAGCAATTTACCCGCGTCGCAATGTGTCGTACCCGTGTAATTAGCACAGGCAATCTCGATCGCCTCCAGTCCCAGATTCTTTACTACCCTCAAGCACTCGTCAAAGGATTTGTCATAAAGGATTGGATTGAAAACTCCCAGCTTCAAGGGCGAGTTTTTCTCAGACTGAAAGTTCTGATAAAAACCTTCCAAAGCTGTGCAGAGCTAAAGTTCAAAAGCACCCGGGAGATCGTGCGAGAAAAAGACCTTGAGCGAGAATAGTAGAACAATATCAGCTTCCTCTCGGGATGAATTGAGGTCGGAGAATTCTCCGACAATACCGAGAAGGAAAATTGGCGTAGGATTGCTAGGCTACGCCTTCATGGGCAAGGCCCACTCCAACGCCTTCCTGCAGTTCCCTTACATCTTTCCGGATGCTCCAGTGCCCGTCCTGTGGGCCATCGCCGGACGATCCGAAGCTGCCGTAAGCGAAGCGGCAAAGACGTACGGCTATGAAAAGTGGTATACTGACTGGAAGCAGCTTGTGAAAGATCCGAGCGTCGAGGTTCTGGACAACGGTCTCCCGAATTCCCTCCACGAAGAACCCACTGTTGCGGCAATCGAGCTGGGAAAGCCGGTGATCTGCGAGAAGCCGTTGGGAAGAAACGCTGGAGAATCTCAAAGGATGTATGACGCAGCAAGGAAGGCCGGAGTCAAAAACATGGTCGGGTACAACTACCGATTCCTCCCCGCGATCCGCTTCGCGCGGGAGCTCATCCAAAAAGGTGAGATCGGCAAGGTCATAGAATTTAGGGCGGTGTACCTTCAGGATTGGATCATGGATCCCGATTTTCCGCTTGTCTGGAGGTTACAGAAGAATCTTGCGGGGAGTGGCACCCTTGGAGATCTGGGGACGCACACGATCGATCTGGCCAGATTTCTCGTGGGAGACATTCAATCTGTAATGGGAACGACCAAGACGCACATCACGGAACGGCCCATTCCGGATGAGAGCAACCGGACAGAAGGATTGTCCAAGTTGCCTTCATCAGAAGATTCAAAGAAAGAAAGGAAAATGGGAAAAGTGGACGTAGACGATGGCTTCATCGCCCTGGTCAAATTCCAGTCTGGAGCCTTTGGTTCCGTGGAAGCTTCTCGCTTTTGCGCCGGTAGGAAGAATTTTCACCGGATCGAAATCCACGGAATGGAGGGTTCGATTTCCTTCAATCTCGAACGGTTGAATGAATTGGATTTCTATTCCCGGCGTGACGGGGAGGCCAAGGCTGGCTTTCGTACGATCTCCGTTACGGAGCCAGTGCATCCCTACTACAAGAACTGGTGGCCCCCCGGCCACGTGCTCGGTTGGGAACACGCGATGGTGAACGAGATGTATCACTACTTTACAGCTCTTGCGAACGACCGGCCGATCGAGCCCTTCGGAGCAACGTTTTACGATGGCGTGATGGCGGATCGAGTTACGGACGCTATTTTGAAATCTAACTCCTCTGGCAGGTGGGAAGCCGTTGGCCAGGTCTGAAAGGTCCCCGAGCGACACGATTTCGTCATGAGTGTGCCGCCATCCGCATACGCTTCTCGAAATTTCTTTATTCTTAGTGGCAAGCATAAACTTTCGAAATGAGTCAAGCACCGAAAATGTCTCGCTTTCGGAAGGAGGGAAACGTTGTCTACACGAGCGGAGTTTTAGACAAGAATGGAGATGTACCCACTCAGATTCGAAGCTCCTTTGAAAAACTCAAAGCGATCTTGCAAGAAGCGGGGACCTCTTTTGAGAATGTACTGAAGGTTAACGTCTACCTTTCAGATCTCCACTATCGCGAGCAGTACCTGAATGCGATCTGGAACGAATATTTCGGAAATATGGAAGTACCTCCTTCGCGAACCACAGTAGAAGTGGGACTCGGTCCGGACGTTTACGTTGAGATCGAAATGGTAGCTTCTATCTGAAGTCCTCCGCACTGGAAAGAATCATAGTTCACTAATCTTTGTCAGAATTTGGCGGTGCTTCGAAAAAATGTCTAGCACTTTACAGACCACAGTTACGGAAACTCAACAACCGGTAACGAAACTCGTAGGCAAATCGTTGAAGAGAAAGGAGGATCTGCGGTTTCTCATGGGAGCGAGCCGATTTGTCGATGATATCAAATTGCCCGGAACGCTCCACGCTTTTGCGGTGAGGAGCCCGTATGCGCACGCCAAAATTAATTCCATAAACATGCGCGAGGCTCTTTCTTCTCTTGGAGTACGACACATCTACACCGCCGAGGAAATTCACGGCCGAATTACCACTCTTCCGATACCAAGTGCTACTAATAACCGGAAGCCGGTCCCTCGTTTGCCTCTAGCTGAAGGGATCGCGAAGTACGCGGGGGAGGCGGTCTGCTTTGTCATCGCAGAGAGCCGATATCTCGCCCAGGATGCAGGTGAGAAGGTAGATGTCAATTATGACCCACTGCAAGGTGTTCTCGATCCTTCGAAAGCCATGACTCCAGGTAGCCCGAAGATCCACGAAACGGTCGACGAGAATATTGGTAACTATTATGTGAAGCAATCTGGGAGCATCAATGAGGCTTTCAATACTGCAGACAGGGTTGTAACCATCGATATCGTAAATCAGCGTGTTGCCCCCAGCCCAATGGAACCCCGTGCGATTTTGGCGAGCTATGATCCGGGAACGGATTATCTCACTGTTTGGATAAGTAATCAACAGCCCTTCGACACAAGGCTGGCCCTGGCCGAAGCGCTTCGTGTACCGGAAAACAAAATCCGGGTGATCGCACCTGACGTCGGAGGTGCGTTCGGAGCCAAATGCTACCTTTATCCCGAAGATGTACTCGTATGTATGGCCTCCATGGATTTAGGGCATCCCGTCAAGTGGATAGAAACGAGGAGCGAAAACATGGCGACAATGTTCCACGGCAGGGGTCAGGATCAGCATATTGAAGCCGCCGTAAAGAATGATGGGACGATCCTTGGTCTAAAAGTGAAAATAATCTCTGATTCGGGAGCGTATGCCTCGCCCGAAACCTTTGGAGATCCCGAAGTTACGATCAACATGCTCCCCGCACAGTACGCCTTC